>JAFWFI010000183.1 GCA_017515705.1 Bacillota bacterium | reverse complement strand
TTTTTATTCTTCCTGTCAACCAAAAGCCCCCGGTCCTGCAGCAGACCGGGGGCTCGATAATCCCCAATTCAGATATGTGATTCCCTACAATTCCGCACTGCAGGGACGATTCGTGGTATGGTTGAAGTAATAGATCCGACCGTTTTTCACGGCTGTATTATCCGCAATGACAACATCGCTGTTTTTCAATACCGTCCGGCCGGATTCATCCAGCACCACCAGGTGATAAGGCGCCCCGGCTCCATCCTTGCAGGTAATGACCAGATACTTTGCGCCGCCGGCCCTGTCGGTCTTCACCGCCATGGCCGTCCACCGCTGAACGTCCCAGACCGGGCCTATGCTGCCGTCACGGCCGACCCGGTAGAGAACAGCATCGCTGACTTCTTTTGTTTCATCCTTCCCGCAAACGCCGTAGACGACGCCCCCGAGCACAGCGATCTCGTCAAAAGCCCGGCCGCTCTGACTGTAGACTTCCTGCACGCCCGTTTTCGTGTCGATCATGTAAACAGTTTCTCCGGCAGAGTAATACAGAATCCCGTTTTCTTCCTCAAATCCGCTCACCCGGTATTCCTTTGGGCTGAGCATTTCTGTCTGATTGTCCCGAAGATCGATCCGGACCACCCCGTTTCGATGACTGAAGTACTCGCTGTTGTTTTCCCAGCGGCCCGTCATGTCAAACGCAAGGGTATACACGAAGTGATCTCCGTCATAATACAGCGAATCGGTGCCGGAGCCGCCATTGGAGTATTCGTCCGCAGTCCAGTCCCATCCATAGATATACTTCGGGTCGCCTATTTTCTTTTCATCCCCTGCTTCGCTCTTCCAGGTCAGGTTGGCCGCAGCCGGTGCCCCTCCGGTCCAGAATTCGAATACATTCCCGTCTCCGAAGTCGAAATATTCCGACTGTCCTGCCTGTTTGACCGTAAAGGCTTCCGTGTTCATTTCCACCCGGTAACGGGAACCCATGACACCTCCGCCGGTATTGAACCAGAGATACTGCCGCCCGTTTCGTTCGTAAAAGACCGGGACACAGACATTCTGGCTGTAAAAGTTGTCGGGCACCTGATACATCACCGCACCATCTCCCGGGGAAGCCTTCCGCCCGGACAGTTTTGACATCGGCATCCGGATGATCCGTCCCTTCGTATCCATATAGTACGCATTGTCTCCGTCAAAGGTGACCTGGTCCCGGAAACCCTGTGTGCCTTTCTTCTCCGGCAGCTCGCTGTAAGTGGTCACCGCCCGGTCCGAAGATTGGATGACCAGCCCGTTCTTACTGTCATAACTGTATTCCCATCCCAGTTCATCCACGCAAAACCGCCATGTCATGGGGAAATAGGTCACATTGCGGAAATTCAGAAGCGGATAAGGCTCCTTATTATTATTGATTGATTTGCCATTGATCGTCACCGGGAAAGTGACCAGTGCCGCCGTATTGGTCCGGTTGTTTTTGTTCGCCTGCGTGTAGGGCGTATACGCCCCGCGCACTTCGGACTTGTCAATAAACAGCCCTTTCTGACTTCCCAGCCAGTTTGTTTCCACGCTGAGAAAACGGCAATCGAAATACGTCATCGGGAAATAGGTGATGTCTTTATAGACAATCAGCGGATACTGACTGTAGTCATTTTGAATCACCGTACCGTTCAGCGTGACTTTGAAAGTCGGAATCGTGGTCCTGACGCCGCCGGCAGCCTCGCTCACAACAGTTGCAGGGCCAAAGGCCCCGAAGAACAACAGCAATGTTAAAACAATCGGTATTTTTCGTTTCATCCAATGTTTCATTATATAAACCCCTTTCTATTAACAGTCAGTCTAATGTTGTAGAATGTCTATATCTATAGATTAACATGGAAGAGCGTTGCTGTCAACAAAAAAATAAAAGACAGGACCCCGTCATGAGGTCCTGTCCTGTTTTCATGTATTTACTGTATGCCGTCCGGCCCTATCTGCCCATCACCGACAGATCCCGGTCTTTCAGGATAACGTCGTGGGCGCCGCCTTCCACGATGGATGTAGCGGACACCAGGGTGATCTTGGAGTTCTTCTGGAGCTCTTCGATGCTCAGGGCGCCGCAGTTGCACATGGTGGAGCGGATCTTCGCCAGGGTCATGGATACGTTGTCCTTCAGGCTGCCGGCGTAGGGAACGTAGGAGTCCACGCCTTCCTCGAAGGACAGCTTCGAGTCGCCGCCCAGGTCGTACCGCTGCCAGTTCCGGGCCCGGTTGGAACCCTCGCCCCAGTACTCCTTCAGGTAGTTGCCGTTGATGTTGACCCTTGCCGAGGGGCTTTCGTCGAAGCGGGCGAAGTATCTGCCCAGCATCAGGAAGTCCGCCCCCATGGCCAGCGCCAGGGTCATATGGTAATCGTACACGATGCCGCCGTCGGAGCACACCGGCACGTAGATTCCGGTCTCTTCGAAATACTCGTCCCGGGCCGCGCAGACGTCGATCAGCGCAGTCGCCTGGCCCCGGCCGATGCCCTTGGTCTCCCGGGTGATGCAGATGGAACCGCCGCCGATGCCGACTTTCACGAAATCCGCGCCGGATTCCGCCAGGAAGCGGAAGCCTTCTTTGTCGACCACGTTTCCGGCGCCGACTTTCACCGTATCGCCGTAGTGTTCCCGGATCCATTCAATGGTGATCTTCTGCCATTCGGAATAGCCTTCGGAAGAGTCGATGACCAGGATGTCCACGCCGGCTTCCACCAGCGCCGGCACCCGCTGGGCAAAGTCCCGGGTGTTGATCCCGGCGCCCACAATCAGGCTCTTCTGCTCGTCCAGCAGTTCGTTGGGGTATTCTTTATGCGCCACATAGTCCTTCCGGAACACGAAACCCGTCAGCCGCTGATTGGCGTCCACGATGGGCAGGGAGTTCAGTTTGTTGTCCCAGATGATGTCATTGGCTTCACTCAGTGTAATACCGTCCTTTGCCCAGATCAGCTTTTCGAAAGGCGTCATGAAATTCTCCACCTTTTCGTCGAGGCTCATCCGGCTGATCCGGTAATCCCGGCTGGTAACCAGTCCCAGGAGCTTGCCGTCCGCCGTCCCGTCGTCCGTAACGGCTACGGTGGAGTGTCCGCTCTTTTCCTTCAGGTCCAGGATGTCCTTCAGGGTCTGGTCGGGACGGATATTGGAATCACTGGGCACGAAGCCCGCCTTGAATTTCTTGACTTTGCGGACCATGGCCGCCTGGCTCTCCACGGACTGGGAGCCGAAGATAAAGGAGATCCCGCCTTCCCGGGCCAGGGCGATGCCCATCTGGTCGCCGGAAACCGCCTGCATGACGGCGGAAACCAATGGAATGTTCATGCTGAGAGCCGGTTCTTCCTGACCCTTGCGGTATTTCACCACCGGGGTTTTCAGGCTGACATTCGCCGGAATGCAGTCCTTGGAGGAATAGCCGGGCACCAGCAGGTATTCGCTGAAGGTTCTGGAGGGTTCGTCGTAAAAGTATGCCATTTGTCACCTTTCCTTTCTTTTTCTCTTATTCATTAAGATAAACGTTCTTGAAAACTGCCGTTTTTTGCTATTTATTTTACCCTATATTGTACCGCATTATTGTGAAATTGTACAGGAGAAAATGGATATCCCTCCATATATCCTCGGAACATTTAATATCACCCGTTTTGCAGTTTCAAGGTTTTCGCCAGTATAAGTGTCAGTATCCCGCTGGCCACGGCGGCAGCGGTAGCCATCATCCAGACACCGTTCAGTCCCCACAGGGCGGTCAGCAGAAACAGGAAGGCGACCGGAAATGCCAGCGTCCCGAAAAAGGATACCAGCAGCGACCGCACAGGACGCTCCAGGGCCGTGAAATAAGAGGAAAAGCACATGTCGATCCAGCCGGGAAGATAGGAGAAAGCGAAAATGTGGATGGCTGTCACGCTCATTTTCATCAGCTGCGTATCCCCCGGTTGGATGAAAATCCCGGCCACAGAAGGACCTGCCAGCAGCATGAACAGGAACGAGACTACAGAAATCACCACGGAAGCGATAACTACCCTTTTGAAAATGGCTTTTACCCTGCCAATCAGTCCCGCTCCAAAGCAATAGCTGATAGCCGGCTGCAGGGAGTCACAGACTCCAAAACTCATCATCCCGATCACGCTGTCAACATACATGACAATGGAGAAGGCCGCCACTGCCGTGGTGCCCCCGTACCGAAGCAGGAACAGATTCATGACAATGCTCATGATGGAAACGGCTATGCTGCTGAAAAACTCGCTGGAACCGTTGGCAGCGATCCGAAGGAACTGCGCAGCGGGTATGTTTTTCCTCGTATAGTACACATCCATTCGTTTCCCCAGGAACAGAATCAGCATCACCGCCGATCCCGATACGATGGACACGCAGCTGGCAATGGCAGCAGCACGAATCCCCTGGCGGAGCAAAACGATGAGGATAAAGTCCAATGCTACGTTCATCAGCTGGGAAACGATGCCGATGATCATGCTGAGCCTCTGTTTTCCGCAGACACGCAGGTAATTATCCAGGGCGAAGTAGACGGGGATCAGGGGGCTGAATACCGCATAAACCCTGAGATATTCTGCGCTGAGCCGAAGTGCCTCCCCACCGGCGCCCGGTGCAATCAGCTTCACAAAGGATTCGGCAAAGAAGAATCCCAGAACTCCGATGATACAGGAAAACAACAGAATGAATCTGATGGAGAAGGAGAACACCCGGGAAGCTTCCTCCCGTTTCTTTTTCCCCAGGAGCATCGAGATGTTAACCGAGGCCCCCGTGGCGATCATGTTGGACAACGCCTCCACGATCATGATCACCGGCATGACCAGATTGATGGCAGCCAGCGCATTTTCCCCCAGAAACCTGCCGACAAACACTCCGTCCACAACGGAATACAATGCACCGAACACGGAAGTGATCACCGCTGGCACAGCACATCGAAAAAACAGCTTTGTTGGCGGCAATGCATGGAACATCTCCGAATTCATCGTCTTCTCCTTTCCCCAAAAAAATACCCGGTTTCACGCAGTACTCTGCGAAAAAACCGAGCGCACTCGACACCTTATCCGACAGGCGGCCTGCAGGCTTCCGCCTGCGATCCCCCGTGCTGCGGCACACTGTCCTCCGGTGACCAATCACAGGCATTTTATCACCGGGAACAACTCAATGCAACACCTGAATGCGGCACATTTCGACAATATAGTCACTTTTCTCCCGAAGTTAAGATTTTTTAAGATTCTTCGTCGTGGTTTCTTAATGATTGCCTGCTATCATTTCAGATGGAATAAACTGATTGAATGCCGTTGGGAGGTGATGAGAAATGGATAAGTCTGCCGGCACGGCAGCCGAGAGCAATTCAAGTGAATTACGGGAAGTGTTTTTCCCTGCGAGCAATAAACGCCAGCAGCTGATCCACGCCGCTTCCGTTCTGATCATAGCGCTGGTCCTGTGTGTCATGATCGTTTTGCTCAAAGCCTATCTGGACGGAGAATTTGATTCCGTGGAAACGCTGCAGAACTTTATCGGAAAAGCTGGCGCCTTCGGTCCCCTGCTCCTTACTCTGATTCAAATCATGCAGGTAGTTGTCCCTGTTCTTCCGGGATTCCTTGGCTGTGCAGCGGGATCGGTCATGTTCGGACCGGTGGTCGGATTCTGGTGCAACTACATCGGGATCGGAACCGGCTCGGTCATCGCTTTTTTTCTGGCCAGAAAATACGGCATGCCGCTGCTGCAGGACTTGTTCCCTTCCGGCAAATATGATAAGTGGTCCCGATGGGCATCCAAAAGCAAATCCTATACCGGATTTCTGTTTATGGCGATGCTGCTTCCGCTCTTTCCGGATGATTTCCTCTGTTATCTGACCGGTGTATCTAAAATGACGGCAAAAAAGTTTATCTGGATCATCATTTTGGGCAAACCCTGGTGTATCCTCGCATACAGTCTTGGTTTTTCCCTGATAAAGTAAAAAGGAGAATAGTATTATGAATCAAAGGCAAGGGCTTCTGGGCTATTATAACTATACGGTTATCCTGACATATGTCGGGATGCTGGTGGGGTTTATCGGAATCGTTTATGCATTTGAACAGTCCATTTTTAAAGCGGTTATTTGTCTGATGGTTTCCGGCGTCTGCGATATGTTTGACGGAACGATCGCATCCACAAGGGTCCGGACTTCATCGGAAAAATGCTTTGGGATCCAGATCGATTCTTTCAGTGATCTGATCTGCTTTGGCGTTTTGCCTGCCATGATTGTTTACAACCTGGGCGGACAGACAACCCTCATCCTGGGTGTTTGTGCCCTGTATCTGCTGTGTGCACTGATCCGGCTTGCATACTTCAACGTGGATGAACAGGAGCGGCAGCAAACCAGCCGGTCCTCCCGGGAAATCTATTACGGCCTTCCGGTGACACTGTCCGCATTGTTTCTGCCGCTGGTTTATGGTGCCGTCAAATTGTTTTCGTGGCGTCCGGACGCCTTGCCGACTGCCGCTTTGATGGCCATGGCTATCCTGTTTTTGCTTCCCTTCCCTCTTCGGAAGCCAAAAATGATCGGAAAAACCTGTGTCATTCTGTGCGGTGCATGTGAGATCGGGCTTGTGGTATTAGCCTTCGACGGAGTATGATGAACGCTGATTTTTTTTACGAAACCATTACGGGACGCCGGCTGCTGAATCTCCTTCAGAGAACCGGTGCGTTCCGGATTATTTCCCGGACGCTTCGAACCGGAGCATCCAGAATGCTGATCCCGCGCTACATCCGGCGCAACCGGATCGATATGAGACCTTTCGAAGGTCAGACATATGAATCCTTTGCTGCTTTCTTTGCCAGAAAAAAGCCTTACATTCATTATGAAACGGATCCGAACACCCTGATCAGCCCCTGCGACGGACGATTGTCCCTGTACCCGATCACTTCGGATCTGACGATTCCCATGAAAGGATCCGTGTATACGATAAACGATTTAATACCAAATCAGAAAACCTCCGCACAGTTTGCCGGCGGATGCTGTATGGTCTTCCGGCTGGAGGCTTCGGATTACCATCGCTTTTGCTTTTTTGACGACGGCTGTCTGATCGAAACGAACTATGTGCCCGGCCAGCTTCACAGTGTACAGCCCATTGCGCTGCACACGGTTCCGGTCTTCCGGCTGAACCGCAGATGGTGGAGCGTCCTGGAGACCGATCATTTCGGCACAGTCGTTCAAGTCGAAGTCGGCGCCATGATGGTAGGCGGTGTTTCCTTTACCATGGATGGCGGTACCTTCCGAAGAGGCGAAGAAATGGGAAACTTCGAGCTGGCGGGGTCCACGATCATCCTGCTGTTGGGTCCTCCCGTCCATAACCATCTGGTGCTTCGAAGCGCCCTGGTTTCCACGCTTGAAAGCGGAAAAGAAGTCCGTGTTCGGACAGGAATGGCATTGGGAAGACTCCGATATGAAAGATGACCGTCTCCGCTCCGTTCTGCTGGTGCTTTGTGCATTGCTGTATAATTTCCTGGTTTACTACAGCGGACGATGGCTTGCAAGGGATCACAACCACTTTGATTTCACGACACCCGCAGACGATTTGATCCCCCTCCTGCCATGGACGATCCTGATCTATTGGGGGTGTTACTTCTTTTGGGCAATAAACTACTACCTGAGCATTAGGTTCGATAAAGGGGGACGATTCCGCTTCATCACTGCTCATTTTATCGGGGAAACCGTTATTCTGCTGGCGTTTGTTTTTCTCCCCACTTCCATGATGAGGCCGGAAATCAGTGGGACCGGTGTTTTCAATCGGATGCTTCAGTTCACTTACAAACTGGATCATCCTGATAATCTGCTCCCTTCCATCCACTGTTTTGCCAGCTGGCTCAGCTGGTGCGGGGTACGGGGCAATCCAAAAATCCCTTCGTGGTATCAGACACTCTCTCTGATCATTGCAGCCGCGATTTGTATTTCCACGATGACAGTCAAACAGCATGTCATTGCGGACGTTGCCGCCGGTATCCTGTTGGGGGAAATCAGCTATCTGGTTTCCTGTGCCGGTGAACGCTGTGTCGCGCATCGGGGTCCCCGAATCCGATAAAACAGATGAAATTATTACAGGAATCATGTAAAATAAGATAAGAATATGATTGAACAAGAGGTAAAGACAATGAACTCACAGGTAATACTGATTGTAGAGGATGACCCGGCTATCCGGGAAGGGATCCGGATCCTTCTCAGCGGAGAAGGATACATCGTTTTGGAAGCCGAGTCCGGGGAAGATGCGTTGGAGAAGATCAACGGCGCCGTCGACCTGGTTATTCTGGACATAATGCTTCCCGGCATATCCGGACTCATTGTCTGCGAAGAGCTTCGCAAAAACTACAATATGCCCGTCCTTTTTCTCACGGCGAAGACCCAGGAGTCCGACAAAACCATCGGACTGATGGCAGGGGGAGACGATTATCTGGAAAAACCCTTCTCCTATGCCGAACTGATTGCCCGGGTCAAAGCCCTGCTGAGAAGGTACCGGGTCTATCGGGGTAAGAAACAGTCCATGTCCCTGGACACGGATCAGATCCTGACTTCCGGCAGACTGAAAGTTGCATTGGATCGGAATGAAGTGTGGAAAGATGAGGTTTCGGTCAATCTGACGGAAACCGAATACAAGATCCTGGCTCTGCTGATTCAGCACCCCCAGCGAATCTTCTCCACACATATGATTTATGAAAGCGTGTGGGAAGAACCCTACACCTACAGTGCGAACAGTACGATCATGGTGCACATACGCAAGCTGCGCACCAAAATCGAAGACGATCCTCAAAACCCCGTTTATATCCGAAACATCTGGGGAAAGGGGTACCGATATGAAGAGCAAACTGCCCTTGTTTAATCCCTATGGACTGCGCAGCCGGTTTTTCTTGTCTATGGTAATCTCCCTGGCGATTTGTACGGCCGTCTTTTTTCTGCTGTATAATTCTATGAACTATCTGCTGACAAACTATTTTGAACAGTCGGATTTCAGAGAGGGGCACATAGCAAAGCAGGGACAAAGCCTTCAGGAGTATATAGATAAGAACCATATTTCCAGCACGGATCTTTCGCTGCTGGAAAAGTGGGAATACAGGCAGCCAATCATTCTGCTGGAATTGTATGCCGGCAACGATTGTATATACAGTTCTCTGTATGATGATCCGAAGGCCCGCATCTCCTTAAGCGACATCGCCGCCGAAGACGACAGCAACTCGGTATCCATCGAGCTGACCGATATAAACGCCACCGCCATCCTTTATTCGGATTTTACCTATCAGTATTATTTGCTGGGCACGGCGCTTTCCGTCATTCTCTCCCTGGTTCTGTTTGTTCTCCTTTTTCTGCGAAGCAATAACAAGCTGATTCGCTACATATGCCGATTGAACGAGGAAGTTCAGATTCTGGAAGGCGGAAATCTGGAATATCGGGTTTCCGTGGAAGGCAACGATGAAATCACAGACCTGGCAAGAAGCATGAACCGGATGCGGCAGGCCTTTCGTCAGCAAATGGAAACGGAGCAGACTCTCCATCAGACAAACCGGCAGCTGATCACGGAAATGTCCCATGACCTCCGGACTCCCCTGACCGGAATCCTGCTGTATCTGGAGATCCTGAAATCCCACCGGTATACCACGGAAGCCGAACAAAAGGATTATCTGGATAAGATCGACGCCAAAGCACGGCACATGAAGGTGATCTCCGACCATCTGTTCGCATATTCACTGGAAGAGACTGTGGAAAAACAGCTGGAACTGCAAAGCATGGAAAAAGCCTTTACCGGGGTCATCCAATGCTTTTCGGAAGATCTGAAAGCCCGGGGTTTTTCGACTGCGCCGGAACCGGCATGGATACCGTGCCGCGTTCGGGTAAACAGCGAATTCATTCAGCGCATCTTCGAAAACATCACTTCAAATATCATCCGATATGCGACACCTTCAACGGAGGTCCGTATCGATTTGATTGAAACCGAAGCATATTGCGGCTTTTCCGTGATGAATGCCTGCACACCATCGAACATTCATCCGGACAGCCGTGGAATCGGAATCGAAAGCATCCATAGAATGATGCGGCAAATGAACGGACTGTGCACCGTAGAGCAAACCGAAACCGCTTTTGAAATATCTCTGTTCTTTCCCAGATTATAGACAGTTCTTATGAGGAGAAGGCTCCCTTTCGGTTTCCCGATTGGGATGCCTTCTTCTTTTTGTAAATATCGCTCTGAGTTCACTCACCGTCTCCAATCATTGAACAATATTTCGCATAAGACTCCATTATGGTTTTATACAGTTTTTGAATGACCCCTGCGAAACAAACGAATGTATAATAATTGTAGTTACACCTGCTGTCTGCGATCTGTGATAAGCGGAAAACAGGCACCGTGTAAGGGTCTTCGGGCGGGTAATTGCACTTTTACAATTTCATATTTATTCCGTGCGGAAACGCACGAGTTAGGGGGAAAACAATGTCAGAATCTACTGAAAAACAACAATGGGGATCGGCGTTTGGGTTTATCGTCAGTTCCATTGGTTACGCAGTCGGCGTAGGTGCCATCTGGAAATTCCCGTACATGATGGGTGTCAACGGTGGCGGTATCTTCCTGCTGCTCTGCATCATCTTTGCGATTATTATTGCCATCCCGCTTTGCTGGGCTGAATTAACACTGGGCAGATATACCCAAAAATCCGTAATCGCCTGTTATAGAGATCTGAATGCCGGAGGCATTTGGAGCCTCATCTCCTGGATGGGTCTTGCTACGGTAATCATCCTGATTTCCTACTACATCACCATCGTATCCGACGTAATGTTCTACATCTTCAAATACCTCTCCGGAGGTTTGAGCAAGATGAACGTTGCGGATCTGACTACCTATTATGACGGCTTACAGGTCAATATGGGCTACAAGTGGATCACCGTTCTGATCCTGTACGCAGCAACCGTCTTCGTTATCCTGGGCGGCGTACAGAAGGGTCTGGAAAGAGCCAACAAGATCCTGATCCCGGGCCTGTTCATCTTCCTGTGCATCCTGGCTATCAGAGGCTTAATGCTGCCGGGCGCCGGGGCGGGCCTGAAATTCGTCTTCCAGCCTAATGCAGCAAGCATGGCAGCAGCCGGTGGCTTCTTCAAAGTTGCCATAGGCGCACTGAACCAGTGCTTCTTCCTGGCTGGCGTAGGTATGGCGACCCTGTACTCCTTCGGAGCTTACCTCGACAGAGAGAACTCCGATATCCCGTTCTCCGGTTCCGTTATCATCCTGTCCAACATCGTTGTAGCTATCTTAGCAGGTGTCGCGATCTTCCCGGCACTGTTCACCTACAACATGGACGTAGCGGGTGGTGCCGGTCTGGTATTCAAGACCCTGCCTTATGTATTCACAGAAATGGCAGGCGGCAG
>JAFWFI010000182.1 GCA_017515705.1 Bacillota bacterium | reverse complement strand
TGGTTGCTGCGGAAGACGCATTTTTTGGTCAGCTCGATGTGACGGATCATTTCCGCCGTCTCCACCAGCACTTCCTCCGGCGAAAGAAGTTCGAACGTCCCGTTCAGGATGTCTTTGTACAGCGGCGCCATGGGCTCCACCATCAGGGTCAGGAGCCCCACATAATCCGGCTCCATCTGCGAGATGATCTTCCCGGACTCCACGGCGTGCTCCCGCCAGTTGTCCTTCCCGCCGATGCCGGAGATGAAGGTGACGGAGGAGAGAATGCCAGCTTCATTGAGTTTCTGGCAGGCTTCCACCATTTCCTCCGGTGTCACACCTTTCTTGATATCCTTCAGGATTTGCGCGCTGCCGGACTCCACGCCCATGTAGGCGATGCCCAGTCCGTTTTCCCGCAGTTCCTTCAATTCTTCCGGGGTCTTCCGGAGAATGTCGTGGGGAGCGGCGTAGATGCCCACCCGCTGGCATTCCGGCAGGGTGGTCCGGATCTTGTCCAGGATCCGCATCAGGTCGCTGTTCTTCAGCACCAGCGCGTCCCCGTCCGCCAGGAAGACTTTTTCGATGTAACGGTATCTCCGCCGGGCCAGGTCGAAGTCCTCCAGGACTTCCTCGATGTTCCTCACCCGGAACTTCTTGTCTTTGTACATGCTGCAGAAGGTGCAGTCATTGTGGGCGCAGCCGATGGTCGCCTGCACGATCAGGCTGTAGGCTTCGCTGGGGGGGCGGAATACGTTTCCCTCATATCTCATGATGCATCCTCCTTACATTCTTTCCGGTGCTTCCATTCCCAGCAGGTACAGCCCGTTGGCAATGGTCTGCCGCGCCGCATCCACCAGCAGCAGTTTTGCTTTCTGTTCTTCCATGTTCTCCACGATGATGTGCTCGTCGTGGTAGAATTTATTGAAGGCCTGGGCCACGTCGATGATGTGACGGGTCACTACGGAAGGCTCGTATTTATTGGCCGCATCGATCACTACCTGCGGGAAGCGCAGGATGAGCTTCGCCAGTTCATAAGCGGTTTCCGTGGTGATGTAGCTGTAATCCACGTCGGTGGTCACGCCTGCCTGGGCTTTCCGCAGCACACTGCAGGCCCGGGCGTGGGTGTACTGTACATAGGGGCCGGTCTCGCCGTCGAAGTTCAGCACCTTGTCCCAGGAGAAGGTGTAGTCCTTGATCCGGTTGTTGGAAAGTTCCTGGAAGACCACGGCGCCGATGCCCACCTGCTTCGATACTTCGTCGATGTTCTCGTTGCCCACGTTCTTTTCCAGCATTACTTCCCGGGTCTTTTCCACGGCGCGGTTCAGCACGTCTTCCAGGAAGACGACCTTGCCCTTACGGGTGGACATGGTGCCGTCGTCCAGACTCACCAGCCCGAAGGGGATGTGGACGCACTGGTCCGCCCAGTCGAAGCCCATGAGTTCGATGATCTTGAACCACTGCTGGAAATGCAGGTTCTGCTGGGCCGCCACCACGTAGATGTTCTTGTCAAAGTTATAGTGTTCCTTCCGGTATACCGCCGCGGCGATGTCCCGGGTAATGTACAGGGTGGAACCGTCCTTCTTCCGGATGAGGGCCGGGCTCATGTCGTAGGCCGACAGGTCCACGATCTCCGCGCCCTGGGATTCCTGCAGGAGTCCCTTCTCCGCCATCATGTCCGTGATCCGGTCCATCTTGTCGGAATAGAAGCTTTCGCCGGCGTAGGAATCGAAGGTGATTCCCAGCATGTCATAGACCCGGTTGAATTCCTTCAGGCTCTCTTCCCGGAACCACTCCCACAGTTTGTATTCTTCCTCGCAGCCGTCCTCCAGTTTCTTGAAGGTTTCCCGGGCTTCGTCTTCCAGTTCCGGGTGTTCCTCCGCCTCTTCGTGGAACTTCACGTAAAGCCCCAGCAGGGTCTGGATGGGCGCCTTGCGGACTTCTTCTTCGTTCCCCCATTTCCGGTAGGCCACGATCATCTTCCCGAACTGGGTGCCGTAGTCCCCCAGGTGGTTGATCCGGACGGTGTCATACCCGAGGAAGTCGTAGATTTTGTAAATGGAATTCCCGATGACGGTGCTGCGGATGTGGCCGATGTGGAAGGGCTTGGCGATGTTCGGGGAGGAATACTCCACAATGACTTTCTTGCCGTTCCCCAGGTCGCTGCCGCCGAAACGGTCTTTCTTTTCCTCCACTTCCTCCGCCACGGCTTTCACCACGTTCTTCTTGTCCAGGAAGAAGTTGATGTATCCGTTGAGGTTTTCCACCTTTTCAAAGAGCTCCTTGTCGATGGCGGCGACGATGTCGTCGGCGATCTTCACCGGGGCTTTTTTATAGGTTTTCGCCAGCCGGAAGCAGGGGAAGGAATAGTCCCCCATTTCGCTTTTCGGGGGAATCTCGATGAGATTCTTGATTTCCGCCTGCTCCAGGGCGTCGATTTCTTTTGCCAATACCTGTGCTACCTGTTCTTTAAAGTCGATCATACTTTGCTCCTCTTTCCTAGTTTGTATCAAATGCGTCCGGTACGCCGTCAAGGTCCGTGTCGGAAAATGCGCCGTCCGGCAGATCCGCCGAGAAGGCATCCCCCTCGATGTGGGGAGTGCCCGACACGTTCTCGTGCATGTAGACCCGGTTGGCCTTTCTCGCGGCGTCTACCATTTCGGACAGCATGTTCTTCACGTCCCGTCCTTCTTTAATGTTCTTGATGTCAAAGTTCTTCATGGTGGCGTCGGCGGAATCACAGTGCACCGTCGCCATGCGGAAGATCCGCTGCCAGAAGGACTGCATAAAGGTCACGTCCGTGATCCGGTACAGCCGGATCTCATCTTCCTTGATGTTGAAGATCCCGGTCTTGATGTACAGCCGGGTGTCGTCCAGCCGGTAGACCGTGAATGTCCAGGGCAGCCCGATGAAGTTGCGCTTCCGGGCCCGCCAGATCATCTTTTCATCTTTCTTCGCCATATTCTCTCCTCCGTTCCGTCGGGATGGTGTTCATTCCCGATCGCATATATCTGCAACGAATTCTTCTTCTGTCAGAACCCGAATGCCTTCTTTTTTAAACAGCGCGGCCGTGACCCCGTCTCCCGGGATCGTCTGTCCGGAAAAGGTCCCGTCGTAGATCCTTCCGCTGCCGCAGGAAGGACTCCTTGCCTTGAGGACGGCGCAGATTTCCGGCGTGCTCCCATCGGGAAGTTCCTTTCCCGAAAGCGCTTTACGGACCCGCTCCACTTCACTCAGTGAAATGCGCGCGCCTTTCAGGAACGCATCCGTCACGTCCTTCCCCTGCCGGTCTTTCACCTTCGCCCGGCCTTCCAGCACGTCTTCCCCACTGCCGCCGATGATTTCCGACGGTTCCCTGGGGGTGTCCAGTTCCCCGGCCCACTCCGGGCAGATCAGCAGGCAATGATGGTTCTCCCGAAAGGCTGCGATGTCTTCCCGGTAATTGTTCCCGCCATTGTATTTGCAGTTTTCGCCCGCCAGGCAGGCGCTGATCACATACAGCATAGCGTCCTCTATTTCAGTTCCAGTACGGTGACGCCGGCGCCGCCTTCGCCCGCCATCCCCGGACGGAATTTCTTCACGTGCTTGTTCTTCCGGAACAGAGGCTTCAGGCCTTCCCGAAGGATCCCTTCACCCTTGCCGTGGATGATGGTGACCTGCTTGAGACCGGCGATGAATGCGTCGTCGATGTATTTGTCCACCAGCACCGCCGCCGAATCCAGGTCGTTCCCCCGGACATCGCAGCTGGTACTGATATTCTTGGTTTTTTCCTTGTACATGGATGCGTATTTGCTCCGCATCTTCTTTTCGTCCGGGGCGTCCTTCAGCTTCTGCAGGTCCTTTGCCTTGACGTTCACCTTCATCAGCCCCACCTGCACCTGCAGGTTGCCG
>JAFWFI010000181.1 GCA_017515705.1 Bacillota bacterium | reverse complement strand
GATAAAACGGACGTTGACGAAACGTCCGTTTTTCTATATAATTAATTATTTAGAGAGAGAAAAAAGAGAGTGTTTTTCTGAATCCGTTATTTCGCAACAGATCCAGACGGGAGGGATCAACATGAAAAGGACAGACATCCACAAAGTAATGATCATCGGCTCCGGCCCCATCATCATCGGCCAGGCCTGTGAATTCGACTATTCCGGCACCCAGGCCTGCAAGGCGCTGAAAAGCCTCGGCTATGAAATCGTGCTGGTGAATTCCAATCCGGCCACCATCATGACGGACCCGGAGACCGCTGATGTGACCTATATCGAGCCGCTGAATGTGGAGCGGATCGAAAAAATCATTGAAAAAGAGCGCCCCGATGCGCTGCTGCCGAACCTGGGCGGACAGTCCGGGCTGAACCTGTGCTCCGAGCTGGCGGAAGCCGGCGTGCTGGACAAGTACGGGGTCAAGGTCATCGGCGTCCAGGTGGATGCCATCAAACGGGGCGAGGACCGGGAAGAATTCAAGAAGACCATGACGGAGATCGGCGTGGAAATGGCGAGAAGCCATGTCACCGAATCCGTGGAAGAAGCACTGGCGATAGCGGAAGAACTGGGCTATCCGGTGGTGCTCCGTCCGGCCTACACCATGGGCGGTGAAGGCGGCGGCCTGGTCTACAATAAGGAAGAACTGAAGACCGTCTGCGCCCGGGGCCTGCAGGCTAGTATCGTGGGCCAGGTCCTGGTGGAAGAATCCGTACTGGGCTGGGAAGAGCTGGAACTGGAAGTGGTCCGGGATTCCAAAGGCAACATGATCACCGTCTGCTTCATTGAAAATATCGACCCCATGGGCGTGCATACCGGCGACTCCTTCTGTTCGGCGCCGATGCTGACGATTTCAAAGGAAGTCCAGAGCCGGCTGCAGGAACAGGCTTACCGGATCGTGGATCGGGTAGGCGTCATCGGCGGCACCAATGTGCAGTTTGCACACGACCCGGTATCCGACCGGATCATCGTCATCGAGATCAATCCGAGAACATCCCGTTCCTCGGCGCTGGCTTCGAAAGCCACGGGCTTCCCCATTGCCCTGGTTTCGGCCATGCTGGCCTGCGGACTGGACCTGGACGACATTCCCTGCGGGAAATACGGAACCCTGGATAAATACGTGCCGGACGGCGACTATGTGGTCATCAAGTTTGCCCGCTGGGCCTTTGAAAAATTCAAGGGCGTGGAAGACAAGCTGGGGACCCAGATGCGTGCCGTCGGCGAAGTCATGAGCATTGGCAAGACCTACAAGGAAGCCTTCCAGAAGGCGATCCGCAGCCTGGAAAACGGCCGTTACGGGTTAGGCTTTGCCAAGGACTTCAATGAAAAGAGCAAGGAAGAACTGCTGAAGATGCTGAGCATCCCCAGCAGCAACCGCCAGTTCATCATGTACGAGGCCCTGCGTAAGGGTGCCACCGTGGAGGAACTCCATGATTTAACGAAGATCAAGAAGTGGTTCATCGAACAGATGAAAGAACTGGTGGAGGAGGAGGAACATCTCCTGACCTTCCGGAAGAAGGAAGGCGAGGATGAGAAAAAACCCGTATATAACCTGCTGCCCCACCGGAGCGGCGCTGCCCGGGGCGGGGATGTACTGCCCACGGAAGAACTGCGGAAGGCGAAACTGGACGGATTCTCCGACCGGTACCTCTCCATGCTGCTGAATGCGCCGGAGGAACAGATCCGCGTGCAGCGGGAAGCGGCCGGGATCACGGAATCCTGGGAAGGCGTCCACGTCAGCGGCACGCCGGATTCCGCCTACTATTATTCCACTTACCACCCGGTGGAAGACAGCAAGGCCAGCGACAACGAAAAGAAGATCATGATCCTGGGCGGCGGTCCCAACCGGATCGGCCAGGGCATCGAGTTCGACTATTGCTGTGTTCACGCAGCGAAGGCCCTGAAAAAACTGGGCTTTGAGACCATCATCGTGAACTGCAACCCGGAAACCGTGTCCACGGACTACGACACTTCCGACAAACTGTATTTCGAGCCTCTCACCATGGAGGACGTGCTGAGCATATACAAAAAAGAAAAACCCTTGGGCGTGATCGCCCAGTTCGGCGGGCAGACCCCGCTGAATCTGGCCACGGGCCTGAAGGAAGCCGGCGTCAACATTCTGGGAACCAGCCCGGAGACCATCGACATGGCGGAAGACCGGGATCTGTTCCGGGCCATGATGGACAAGCTGCGCATTCCCATGCCGGAATCCGGCATGGCGGTCACCGTGGAAGAAGCGCTGAGAATCGCCGGCCGCATCGGTTATCCGGTGATGGTGCGCCCCTCCTATGTGCTGGGCGGCCGCGGCATGGAAGTGGTTTATGACGATGAGGACATGACCTTCTACATGAAGGAGGCAGTCGGCGTGACGCCGGACCGCCCGATCCTCATTGACCGGTTCCTGCATCATGCGACGGAGTGCGAAGCGGATGCCATCAGCGACGGCGAAAACGTCTTCGTGCCGGCGGTAATGGAACACATCGAGCTGGCGGGCGTTCATTCAGGCGACTCGGCCTGTGTGCTGCCGCCGAAGGGACTGACGGAAGCACAGATCGATACGATCAAGGAATACACCCGGCGGATCGCCCGGGAAATGCACGTGGTGGGCCTGATGAATATGCAGTACGCCATCGAAGACGGCACCGTTTATGTGCTGGAAGCCAACCCGAGAGCTTCCCGGACCGTGCCCCTGGTATCCAAGGTCTGCAACATCCAGATGGTCCAGATCGCCACGGACATCATGACCTCTTCCTTTACGGGAAGACCTTCCCCGGTGCCGGAACTGAAGGAGAAGAACTTTGCCCACTACGGTGTCAAGGAAGCGGTATTCCCCTTCAACATGTTCCCGGAAGTAGACCCGATCCTGGGACCGGAAATGCGTTCCACCGGCGAAGTGCTGGGCATTTCCTCCAACTTCGGCGAAGCCTTCTTCAAGGCGCAGGAAGCGACCCAGACGAAGCACCCGCTGGAAGGCACGGTACTGATTTCCATCAACGACCGGGATAAGGAAGAACTGGCGGAAGTGGCCAAGGGTTTCCACAAATGCGGTTTCGACATCGTTGCCACCCGGGGAACCTGCAACGCCATCCGGCAGATGGGCATCCCGGCGACCGAGGTGACCAAGATCGGTGAAGGCCGGCCGGACATCGTGGACTTCATTACCAACGGCAAAGCGTCCCTGATCATCAACACACCGGCGGGCAAGTCCGAGGCTATCGACGACAGCCTGATCCGGAAAGCAGCAGTAAAGACAAGGACCCCCTACATCACCACCATGGCGGCGGCCAAGGCGGCGGCGGAAGGGATCCAGAATGTGAAATTCGCCCGGGATGATGAAGTGACATCCCTGCAGGAATTCCACAACCGTATTACGGACAAGTAATAACCGGGACCGGTGCGCCTGCGCCGGTCCTTTTTCACTTATAAAAACAAACCTGTCAGAATGGGAGGATTAGCATGCGAAAGTTAAGGGTTCTTGCGAGAATTCTGAAGCGGACCGGCGCTCATCGGATCGCGCTCGGTTTCCTGCTCTTTTTATTCATCTGCGGCGTGGTGATCTGGATCCGGGAGCCGGGGATCACCCGGCTGACAGACGCATTGTGGTATTGTTATACCGTCGTCACCACCATCGGCTTCGGGGATGTGACCGTCACCACCCGGCTGTCACGGATTTTATCCGTTCTGCTGTCGGTCTACGCAGTGCTGGTCATCGCCATCGTCACCGGTGTTGTGGTCAATTACTATAACCAGATCGTTGCCCTGAAGCAGAAGCAGACGCTTTCTGCCTTTGTGGACAAACTGGAACGTCTGCCGGAGCTTTCGACCGAGGAACTGGAGGATCTCTCCGACCGGGTCCGAAAGTACATGAAGAACCATTAAAAAGCCCTCATTCCAGCAGGGATAAATAGAAACGAAATGCGGTAGGGATGGAGTAAAGCTGCTCCATCTCTTTTTTTGTGGCGTAAACCAGGCCGGCCGATTCTGCGGGAGCTTCCGCATGGACCAGATAGCCTCTCATATCCCATTCCACATGGGAAAAGATGTGGCGTGCGGAGGGCAGTCCGGTGAGGGAGTGCACCTCAAAGCCCAGGGATTCCAGGTGCTGCCGGGCATCGTCTTCCGTCAGGTGTCCGTCCGTTCCCGGAAATTCCCACAGGTTGGCCAGCAGGCCCCGGGCGGGGCGTTTGCGGAGGGCATAGGCCGGGCCGGGCGAAGACGTGTCCGGATCGGCCGGTGCCGCTTCGATCAGAAAGACCGTTCGCTTTTGGACCTTCCGGGTCTTTTTCTCTTCTTTTACCGGCAGGCTTTCCTGTTCCCCGGTCCGGAATGCTTCGCAGAATCCGCTCCAGGGGCAGCGTCCGCAGTCCGGGGCGCCGTTGGGCAGACAGATGGTAGCCCCCAGGTCCATCAGGGCCTGGTTCATGTCTCCCGGCCGGTCTTCCGGCAGCAGATTCCTGTAATGGGATTCCGCTGCTTTTTTTGCACCGGGTGTCCGGATGCTTTCCCGGTAGCCGGTGGTCCGGGCAAAGACCCTCAGCAGGTTTCCGTCCACGGATGGGACCGGGACGCCGTAGGCGATGGAAGCGATGGCTGCCGCTGCATAAGGACCGATGCCCGAAAGCTTTTGAAGTTCCTTCGGATCGGACGGCAGCACGCCGCCGCAGTCTTCCATGACCTGCCGGGCAGCCTTGTGCATGTTCCGGATGCGGCTGTAATAGCCCAGCCCCTGCCAGAGTTTCAGAAGCTGTTCTTCCTCCGCTTCCGCCAGGGCGCGGATGTCCGGCAGTTGTTCCAGAAAACGGTTGTAATAGCTGATGACCGTATCCACCCGGGTCTGCTGGAGCATGACCTCCGAAAGCCATATGTGGTAAGGCGCCGGATCCTCCCGCCAGGGCAGGATCCGCCGGTTTTCGTCATACCATTTTAAAAGGGCGCCGGTGGGCGCCGGATACTGTTCGTACTCTTTTCTGCTCATATTCCTCATTATATCGAAAATCCCCGCCCGGTCAACTTTTTGCTTTTTCACGGACAAAAGTATGGTAGAATAAAGCATAACGATACGAAACGGAACGTGGGATTTATGTGGAAATACCTGAAAAAATACTGGTTTTACGCTGTCCTGGCACCCCTTTTCATGATCGGGGAGGCCGGGATGGATTTGCTGCAGCCGGCCCTGATGGCCACCATCGTGGATGAAGGGGTCCTGGGGATTGGACACGGCGGCGTCGGGAGCCTGGACATCATCCTGAAGACCGGGATGCAGATGGTAGCACTGATCGCGGCAGGCGGCGCCTGCGGCGTGCTTTCCGGCGTCTTCTCGAACCTGGCGGCACAGAATTTCGGCAATGACATGAGGAAGGACGCCTTCCGCCACATCATGCATTTTTCCTTTTCCCAGACGGACCGTTTCACCACCGGTTCGCTGATCACCCGGGTCACCAATGACGTGACCCAGGTCCAGAACATGGTGCAGATGGTCATCCGTGGATTCGTGCGGACCATCATCCTCTTCGCCGGAGGGATATTTTTCATGCTGCGGCTGGATCTGTCCTTCGGCGTCGTGGTGCTCTGCGCCATGCCGATGATCATCCTGGTGCTGATCTTCTTTCTGTCCCGGATTACGCCCCGGTTCACCATCCTCCAGGAGAAGCTGGACAAGGTCAACAACGTGGTGCAGGAAAACGTTACCGGCAGCCGGGTGGTGAAGGCCTATGTACAGGAAGACTATGAACAGGGCCGTTTTACGAAAGCAAACGATGAGCTGGTGGGGACCCAGATGCGGATCCTCCTGCTCCTGAACTATATGTCGCCCATCATGAACATCATTTTGAACCTGTCCGTGATCGCCGTGATCTGGATCGGCCGGATCAAGGTGGGGGATGGTTCCATTACGCCGGGCAGCGTCATGGCGGCCATTACCTACCTGTCCCAGATCCTGGGGGCGCTGATGCGGCTGGGCATGATGTTCCAGGGCATTTCCCGCGGCGCGGCTTCCGCCCGCAGACTGCAGGAAGTCATCGACACCGAACCGGAGATCCGGGACGGCAGCTTTGAAGGTGAGCCGGCCCTCCGGGGGCAGGTGGAATTCCGTCAGGTCTGGTTCAATTACCCGGAACGGGATCCGATCCTCTCCGGCATCGACCTGGTCATCCGGCCCGGCGAGACCGTGGGGATCCTGGGGATGACCGGCAGCGGCAAGACCAGCCTGGTGAACCTGATCCCGCGGTTTTACGATGCCACGGACGGCACGGTGCTGGTGGACGGGATCGACGTGAAGGATTACCGCCTGAAGGACCTGCGGAAGCGCATCGCCTGCTCCCTGCAGAAGAGTGAACTGTTCCAGGACAGCATCGCCGGGAATATTTCCTGGGGACGTCCCGGCGCGGCGCCGGAGGAGATCCGCCATGCGGCGGAAATCGCCCAGGCGGCGGAATTCATCGATATCAAGGAAAAGGGCATGGAAGAGCCGGTGGCCCAGGGAGGGCACTCCCTTTCCGGCGGCCAGAAGCAGCGTCTGTCCATCGCCCGGGCGGTGCTGAAGGATGCGGAGATCCTGATCTTCGATGACAGCACCAGCGCGCTGGACCTGAAGACCGAGGCCCGGCTGTATGAAGCATTGAACCGGGAATATCCGGATAAGACTAAAATCATCATCGCTCAGCGGATCGCTTCCATCCGGAACGCAGACCGGATCCTGGTGCTGGAAGACGGCCGCATCGCAGCGGAAGGAAAGCACGAGGAACTGCTGGAGACCAGCAAAATCTACCGGGAGATCTCCGATTCCCAGATTGGGGGTGAATCCGGTGGCTGAGAATAAGAGCGTAAACACGGCCAATGCCCCCATGGGCATGAGAAGAGGCCCGAGAAATATGGGAGAAGTGGAAAAGGCGAAGGACCGCCGGGGGACGCTGAGACGGCTGCTGGCGTATTTTGCTGCGGAAAAACGGCGGGTGCTGCTGCTCCTCGCCGCCGTCGCGGCCGGAGTTCTGTGCGGAATCCTGGCGCCGGATCTCCAGAGCAAGGCCATCGATGCCATCGCCGAACGGCGGTTTTCCGATCTGCCGGGGGTGCTGCTGATCATGGCAGCGGTCTACCTGTTCTCCTGCTTCACCAGTTTTGTGCAGGGGCTGCAGAGCGCCCACCTGTCCCAGGATACGGTCCGGCGGATGCGGGAAGACCTTTTCGGATGCATCGTCAGGCTGCCCATCGGTTACCTGGATACCCATCCCCACGGGGACATCATGAGCCGGATGACCAACGACGTGGAAAACATTTCTTCCACGGTCTCCCAGTCCGTCAGTTCTTTGTTCTCCGGGGTTTTGATGGTCATCGGGACCGTGGGCATGATGATCTACCTGTGCCCGCCCCTGGCGGCGCTGTCCTGCACCACGGTGATCCTGACGGCAGTGGCGACGAAATTCCTGTCGGCAGCCATGCGCAAGGCCTACCGGAAACGACAGACCCTGCTGGGAAGCCTCAACGGGACCGTGGAGGAAATGGTCAGCGGCTACCATACCGTGGCGGCCTATGAACGGGAAGAAGCCGTGATCGAACGGTTTGAACAGATATCCAACGAACTCACCGGCGTGGGCATCAAGGCGGAGGTTTTGGGCGGTTCCATGGGACCCCTGATGAACCTGATCAACAACGTGGGCTTTGTGATCATCGCCGCTTTCGGCGGATACTTTGCCCTGAAGGGCATGATCTCCATCGGCGTGATCTCCGCTTTCATCATTTATGCCAAGCAGTTCGGCCGGCCCATCGACGAGATTGCCCAGGTATGGGGCCAGATCCAGACGGCCATTGCCGGCGCAGAGCGGGTCTTCGGCGTGATGGATGTGGAGCCGGAAAAAGCCGGCGGACGGATCAACATGGAGGAACTGGGCGAGGAAGTGGAGATCACTTTCGAGCACGTGAACTTCTCCTATGTGCCCGGCCAGCGGGTGCTGCACGATTTCAACCTGATCGTGAAGCCGGGGCAGAAGATCGCGCTGGTAGGTTCCACCGGCAGCGGCAAGACAACCGCCGTGAACCTGCTGATGCGGTTTTACGAGCCGGACAGCGGGTCCATCCGGATCAACGGGACGGATATCCGGCAGATCGACCGGGATTCCCTCCGGGATGCCACCGCCATCGTTCTGCAGGATACGGTACTGTTTGCGGATTCCGTCCGCAGCAATCTGAAATATGCGGACCGCAGCGTGAGGGATGCGGAGATGTTTTCCTTCGCCGTCCGGGCCAATGTGGACCGGATGATCCGGAAACTGGAACGGGGCTACAGCACCGTTCTGACCGCGGACGGGGACAACCTGTCGGAAGGCCAGAAGCAGCTGCTGTCCATCACCCGGGCCTTTATCTCCAAACCCCGGATCCTGATCCTGGATGAGGCGACCTCCAACGTGGATACCCGGACCGAGAAGAATATCCAGGACGCCATGGTGAAGCTCATGAAGGGGCGCACCAGCCTGGTGATCGCCCACCGCCTGTCCACCATCCGGGATGCGGACGTCATCGTGGTCATGGACCAGGGACGGATCGTGGAGCAGGGGAACCACGAGACCCTGCTGGAGCAGAGAGGCAAATACTACGAATTATACATGACCCAGTTTGCGGGACAACAGATATAGAAGCTGGAAGCTGCCAGCTTCGGGCTTGAAGCCGGGAGGTAATATGGGAAGAGTGATACTATGTATGCTGGGAGCGTTTTCGCTGACCTACGGTTTTGTGGTGAAAGCGGTGAACAGCGGCACAAAGTTCTATATGGTATGGATGGGGATTGGTGTCCTCTGCCTTCTGTGGGCGCTGCTCATCCAGCTGAAATGGTGGAAGAAGATCCCCGGGTGGATCCGGGGAGTCTGGATCGCAGCCGTGATCCTCTGCGTGGGTGTGACGGCCTGCGGAACAGGACTGATCTTCAGCGAATTCAACGCGGAAGGTCCGGAAGGACTGGATTATGTCGTGGTACTGGGCGCGCAGGTCCGGGAAGACGGACCCAGCGTGATCCTGAAGTACAGGCTGGACACGGCGGCGGATTACCTGAAGCGGAATCCGGAAACGGTCTGCATCGTGACCGGCGGGCAGGGCTACAACGAACCCTTCCCGGAAGCCGTGGGCATGAAGGATTATCTGGTGAAGCAGGGAATCGGCGAAGAGCGGATCCTGACGGAGGAGACTTCCACCAGCACGGTGGAGAACGTCCTGAACGCCTCTGTCCTGATGGATCCGGGGTATGACAGCGTCGGGATCATCACCAACAACTTTCACGTGTACCGGGGCATGGCACTGGCGGAAAAGCAGGGATTAAAAGGCGTCTGCGGCATAGCGGCCGGGTCGAGGCCTTTGTACCTGCCGAATAATATCCTGAGGGAAGTCTTCGGGATCGGGAAAGACGTGCTGACGAGGAAGATGAACATACAGTTGGGCGATTGAAGACTGGAGAAAGAAGGGAGTCTTTCAACGCGGAGTTATTAGTTTTAGAAGGAGATGCAGCAATGAAAACGGTCGACGAAAAAATGACGGAACTGGGCGACGGGAAAGCCGCCCGCAAGGAGAGAAGCAGGGAGAAGATCATTGTCCGGACCAGCATCATCGGTATTCTGGCCAACGTGGCCTTGGCGGCTTTCAAGGCAATCATCGGGCTGATCACCGGGTCCATCGCCATTACCATGGACGCAGTGAACAACATCAGTGACGCCGGATCTTCCCTGATCACCATTATCGGAACGAAACTGGCCGGGAAGCAGCCGGATAAACAACACCCCTGGGGCTACGGCCGGATCGAATACATCAGCGCCATGGTCATTTCCCTCATCGTGCTGTACGCCGGTATCACCTCTTTGGTGGAGTCGGTCAAAAAGATCATTCATCCGGAAGCCGCTTCCTACACCACACCGGCGCTGATCATCATCGCCGTGGCGGTAGTGGTGAAGATCATTCTGGGGCGGTATGTAAAAGGTGTCGGGGTCAAGGTGAATTCGGATTCCCTGATCAACTCCGGTACGGACGCCACCCTGGATTCTATCATTTCCGGCTCCACGCTGGTGGCGGCGCTGATCTTCATCTTCTTCGGGCTTTCCCTGGAAGCCTGGCTGGCTGCCGTGATTTCCCTGGTCATCATTAAATCCGGCATCGATATGCTTCGGGAGACTCTGTCGAAGATCCTGGGGCAGCGGATCGACGTGGAGACGGCGAAAAAGGTCCGCTCCGTTCTTCTGGACATTCCGGGAATCGACGGGATCTACGACCTGATTTTCCATGATTACGGTCCGGACCGGATCAACTGTAGCGCCCATGCGGAAGTGGCGGATTACTTGACGGCGGTGGAACTGGATGAACTCCAGAGAAACGCCACGATGAAGCTTTATCATGAAACCGGCGTGATCCTGACGGCGCTGGGAGTTTATGCGGTGAACACCAAAGATGAAAAGATCAACAAAATGCGGGAAGACGTGTACCGGGTGGTCATGGGCCATGAAAACCTGCTGGAAATGCACGGATTCTATGTGAATGAGAAAGAAAAGCGGATGCAGTTCGATATCATCGTGGGATTTGAGGCGAAGGACCGGGAGGGAATGTACCGGCACATTGTGGATGAGATCCGCAGCCTGTATCCGGATTATCAGGTGACCATCATACAGGATCAGGACTTTTCGCTTACGGAATAGACGGGAGATAGGAGATGAAGGAACGAATTGAATCCGTCGCCATCGTGGGGATGGGGGCGCTGGGGATGCTGTACGGCGGCATTACCCGGGAAAAACTGGGGACGGACAGCGTGTGTTTTGTCCTGGATGAAGAGAGACGAGCCCGGTACCGGAAGGAACCCTGCGTCATCAATGGTGTGAAAACGGACTTTCGCCTGTGCACCCCGGAAGAGGTGCAGCCGGCGGACCTGGTGATCGTGGCTACCAAAGGGACGGATCTGCAGGGCGCTCTGCCGGCGGTGAAGGCGGCTGCGGGGCCGGATACCACGGTGATTTCGGTGCTGAACGGCATCACCAGCGAACAGATCATCGCCGAGGCGGTGCCGGAGAAACAGATCGTTGACTGCGTGGCATTGGGGATGGATGCGGTCCGGGAAGGCCGGACACTGACTTACAACAGCCCCGGTAAACTGCAGATCCCCCGCAAGGATAAAAAGAAACAGGAGGCCATCGACCGGCTGGTCCGCTTTTTTGAGGAGACCGGCATTGTCTATGAGTTGATGGAAGACATTCAGCATGCCATGTGGAACAAATTCATGCTGAATGTGGGCATCAACCAGGTCAGCGCCGTCTACGGCGTGACGTATAAGGAATCCGTGCAGCCCGGGGAGGCGATGGCGGACATGGTGGCAGCCATGCGGGAGGTCATCGACATTTCCGCGGAAGAGTGGATCTTCCTGTCGGAGGATGACCTCGAAATGAATATACGGATCATCCGGGAACTGGGAACCGACGGGATCCCCTCCATGCGGCAGGACATCCTGGCAAAGAGAAAGACCGAAGTGGAACTCTTTGCGGGCACCGTCATCGAAAAAGCCCGGAAATACGACATCCCGGTGCCGGTGAACAAGCGGCTGTACAAACTGATCCGGGAAATGGAAGAGAGTTATTTATGAGACCCATCCTGAAAAACAAGGTTTATTTATACCTGACGGAATTTT
>JAFWFI010000180.1 GCA_017515705.1 Bacillota bacterium | reverse complement strand
TAAGCTCTCAAACGCTGATGATACTTGGCGGGCGACTGCCTGGGAAAGTAGGAAGTTGCCGGTTTTCTAAAAAGCGAGTCCAAAAGGGCTCGCTTTTTTAGTTGCCTTCAGCAGCTCTCCCCACTTTTACTCTATCACTCATTAAAAGTGGGGAGATCGTTTCGATCAGCGATCCAAAACCCTGACTCATTCCCCCACTTTTGTTCTGTTGCTAAGCAAAAGTGGGGAGGGAGCGGCGACTGCTTTTTAAAAGCGCCGGAGCAAGGGCGGCGGGTTTGGGCCCTGAATTCAGGCGAAACTTGACAGCAACGTTGAATCCTTCGTGAATTCACTTGCCAGTTTCTTAATGACTTCTTCCCGGATTCATGATATAATGAACGCTGACGTGCGGATATGGTGGAACTGGCAGACACGCAGGATTTAGGTTCCTGTGGGAAACCCCCGTGCAGGTTCGAGTCCTGTTATCCGCACCAACTCGTTGCCCCCCGGACGGGGGCTTTTTCATTAAATGGAAGAGGCGCATCCGGAAGAATCCGTTGCGGGATTTTCTGACCTTGTGTTATACTGATTTCATGCGGGAGGGTGCATATTATGCAGAAGAACAATGATTTTATCATCCGGAAGTCAAAAGAAGAAGATTTTGACCGGATCATGGAGCTTTATGAATATGCCCGGGAGTTCATGGCACGGACGGGGAATCCGAATCAGTGGGGACCCAACCGGTGGCCGCCGGAGGAAGTGGTTCGGGAGGAGACCGCCTCCGGGCACGGCTATGTCTGCGAATACCGGGGGAAAGTGGTCGGTGCGTTTGCCTATTATTACGGAAAAGAAATCGAACCGTCTTACCGCGTTATCGAAGATGGCGGCTGGAGAAAGGATTCGGCTTACGGCGTCATCCATCGTCTGGCAGGCGACGGTTCGGTGAAAGGAATCGCCCGGGCCTGCCTGGACTGGGCCTATGAGGAAAGCGGACACCTGCGGGTGGATACCCATCGGGATAATAAGGTTATGCAGGGTATTCTGGGCAGACTGGGGTTCACCCACTGCGGAACGATCTACGTGGAGCAGGACGAATACCCCAGGCTGGCTTATGATAAATTCAAATAAGAAGCAAGGCGTCCCCGCCGTCGGCGGAGCTCGAAAACAAACGAAAGAAGACCCGGGTTTCGGAAAACCCGGGTCTTTCAATATTCAGATAGGATTTATTCGCCGGTGGATTCACCCGAAGATCCGGAAGAGGATCCGCCGGAAGAAGAACCGCCGGAGCTCGAAGATCCTGAGGAACCGGACGAACTGCCGGAGGAGCTGCTGCCGGAACCGCCGGTGGAAGAACCGCCGGAAGAGGAGTTGTCAATCGAGCTGTTGGACGAACTGCCGCCCGGAGTCGTAGTCTCTTCCTGCTGGGCTGCCGATGAAGAGGAGCCCGACGAAGAGGAAGAGGATGAGGACGCCGATGAAGACGAACTCGACGCCGATGAGCTCGAACTCGAGCTCGAACTTGAGGAGGACTCGGAGGTTTTGGAAGAATCCGTGGTCCGCTTCTTTGTGGCGATATTCCGCAGGAGGGGCTGCAGGTCTTTTTCATCCGCATACATGGAGTAGATCTTCACCACTCCGCCGGAGGGACAATCCAGGAAATAGATTTTCTCGTTGTCATTCAGCGTCAAAGTGGTGTAGCGGTTTCTCTTCATATAAACGCTGCTGATCCTGCCGTCCCCGACGCTTTCCTGCACGGATTTCGCCCATTCGGAGGCGGTGCCGTTGTCCTCGCTCCATTCGATGTTCATCTTCGCGTTCAGGTAATTGTTCTTGGCCCAGAAGGAGTTTCCTTCCTCTCGCTCGATGAACCAGCCGTCCGGCAGGTAGACTTCTGCCGTTTCATAACTAATCTGCCGCTGGCTGGTGGGCCCGGTCACTGCCGGTCCGGGATTTTCTTCTTTATAAGCGGCGTATTCCGGGGTCATCCGGCCCGATACCGCAAAGGTCAGGTTGCCGGCCGGCGTATAATCCCGCCAGCTCTTGAATTCCACGAAAACGATGGTTTCCGGGGACCGGAGTTCCCAGCCGGTGATGTAGATCCGGGAATCTCCCGGAGCGATGGCATCGCCGGTACGGGTATAGTCGTTGTAGATCGGTTCGCCGTTTTCATAGACCAGGGAAGACTGAGTCAGGATCTCCCCGCTCTGGGAGGCCACGATGTTGGCGACGTTGCACAGGGGCATAACGTACTCGCCGGTGTTGGTGACTTCCATGTACAGCAGCAGGTCGTCTGTATGGGTATTTTCATTGTAGACGAGTTTATCTCCGTAAATGCGGATGTTGAACCGTCCCAAATCATTTTCATATACAATGGTTTTGGATTCATAGTCCGGGAACTCTTCCTCCAGACTGGTGGCAGAAGGGCCTGAGGTCGCTTCTTCTTCTTCCGTCGCACTGCAGGCGGCCAGCAGACCAGTCATCAGCAGGGCCAGAATCAGCACGAAGAAAATCCTCCGATGTTTCATATTGTCTATCCTCCTATCCGAGATCAATCGTAAAAATTCCTCTGCATATAGAATACCAAAAAACTCGGAAATGTACATGATTAAAATGCCAGTTTCCTAAAAAAATTCTTCACTCTTTCCAGGCGATCACCATCACCGAACCCACGATAAGGAAAACGGCGAAAAACTGAAGCGGTGTCAGTGTGGTCCCGAATACCAAAAACGATAAGAGAATGGTCACCACGGGGATCAGGTTCTCAAAGGAGGAGACGGTAGTGACCGACAGATTCCCGATGGCAAAGAGGTATCCGGCCTCTCCCAGAAGGAGACATCCCAGAGAAGTGGCGATCGTGACCGCCGCCGTCTGGGGAAGCAAGACGAAGTGAAAGCCGGTGATCAGCGTCACAGGGATCTGGATCAGGAAGCCTGACAGGAAGATCCCGGTCAATATCGTCAACACATCATATCGTTCGTACAGTGGCTTGACATAGGCGATCTGGAAAGCCCAAACAGCAGCCGCCGTCAGGGTGACGCACATTCCTGCCAACCGGCCGGGCGAGAGATCCCCCGCCACCATCAGATACACCCCAAAGACCGATACCAGGATGCAGCCGATCTTCAGCGGCGTGATGCGGCGGTGAAAGAATATCCGGTCTCCTAGGATCCCGAAGATGGGGACTGTGGAGAGCATCAGCGAGCTGAGGGCGGCAGAGGTCATCTGGACGCCCAGGTTTTCCAATGTCAGATAGATGGTCATGGCGCAGGCGCCGCTGATGGCCAACCGGGGTAGGTCTTTTCGGTCCACCCGGAATCCTCCGTTGCGGACCCTGCAAAGGATCAGCATCACGACGCAGCAGATCCCCAGCCGCAGCAGACTGTAGGCGCCGGGGGAGGCATAGCTCATCATGTACTCGATCCCAATAAAATCAACGCTCCATAAGATCAACACCAGGGTGATGACGAACAGAGCGATCCCTTTTCTTTTGTTGCTCATTTAAATCACTATTCCCAAAAAAGCCCCCTCGGAAAACCGGGCGGCATAGGTGCCGGGGTGTTTTCCAAAGGGACCCGTGTCATTATGCTTCGTAATATTTGATGTTGAGAGAATCCAGGAATTTTTTGATCACATCCGCATTCAGGCACAGTGCCATGTGGAGTTTTTCCGGTTCCATTTCATGATTGGAGACCCGGCTGCCGAACTGCATGCCGTAGATGTGCCCTTTCTCATCGAAGAGCGGTGCGCCGTTCATGCCCCTGAGACCCGGGGTGCTGATTTCGATCCCGTACTTGCCGGTTTCATCCCCCAGATACCGGGTCAGCATGCCTTCCAACGGGAAGCGGGGCGTGCCGGAGCGGCCTTCCGAGGTCCACTCGATGGTATCCCGTTCCGGGTTGTAGCGGTAGTTGTCGAATTCCGGGAAGGGGTAGCCCAGCCGGCACAGGAATTTCCCCTGCCGGACGCCGGCGGGGAAGCGGGAGAATACCGCGTGGTTGTTGTACTTCAGCTGGGTGAAATCATTGAATTTGATGATCGCCAGGTCATATTTCGGGTGAGTATGGCAGGTATAACCGGACATCTTGTCGATGCAGTCGATGAACATGTTCCGGGCCTGGATAATGGCTTTGTCGTGGTACTTGTAGCGTTCCTCCAGTTCCTTCAGGCGGGTGTCGTGCTTGCGGTCCATGGGGATCGCGGCTCGTTCTTCCTTGAATTTAGTGAAGGTCTTTTCCATCTGGCCGGCAGCCGTCAGCAGCCGGGCAAATTCCTTGGTCGTCACGGCGCAGCCCTCGTCGTTGACAAAGAACAGGGTGCCGGTGGCGGCCAGGATCTTGTTGGATTCGTACACCCGCATAATGCTGTGCACGGAACGTGTATATTGGGAAACTTTTTCAATTGCGTCTTCAAACATGGTCTTCACTTCCTTTTGTTATATCAATGGCTGCCACCATTGTAGCAGAAGGAGGGATCAATGTCAAAACGGGCGCAGCAGCGCGTTCCTTCATATTATTTTTGTGTGACTCTATGGCGAAGGGCCTTTGTGCGTGATATAATAAATGTTACGAAACTTTATTGAACCCTGTTTTTGGGAGATAATTGATACAGGAGGCGCAAAATGGCAGGCCGTAAACTATCAAAGGGCGTCCGCAGGGCGAACCGCATGGGCAGGAAATTTGCCACCGGTGAAGCGAATCTTCAGCGGCTGATTTACGTGATCTTTGTGGTGGCTCTGGCGATCGTGCTGATCCGCGGAGCGGTCAGCTTCCATTCTCTGAAAGCGGAGGAGCGGGCTGTGGAAGAACAATACGCCCAGCTTCAGGAGGAGAAAGCGGAACTGGAAGAAAACCTGAAATACATCAATACCCCCGAGTACATCGAGCGTACCGCCCGGGATATGCTGAAAATGGTCATGCCCGGCGAGGTCCTGTATATCATGAGAGACGGCACCACCAAGACGGAAGAAGAGGTAAAAAAGCAGAAGGAAAAGGAAGCCGCGGAAAGTGAAAGCGCTGCGGAGAGCGATGAAGCGAAAACAGAAGGTGAGCAGCCATGATCCGGGAAGTGATCGTGGTGGAGGGAAAGGACGATGAGGCGGCGGTCAAACGGTCCGTAGACGCCCAGGTCCTGATCACCCATGGCTTCGGGATCTCCGGGAAGACCTGGAAGATGATCGAAGAGGCATATCACCGCTGCGGAATCATCATCCTCACCGACCCGGATTATGCCGGGGAGAACATCCGCCGGAAGTTGGCGGAGCGGTTCCCGGAAGCAAAGCACGCGTTTATTTCCAGGGAAGCCGGAACCCGGGACGACGACATCGGTGTGGAAAACGCCTCGCCGGAGGCGATCCGCCGGGCGCTGGAGAAGGTCCGGACGGAGCGGGAAACCGGGGAAAAGCCATTTTCCATGGCAGACATGGTGGCGCTGGGACTCAGTGCCGGAGAAGGGGCAGCGGAGCGGCGCAGCCGGCTGGGAGAGATCCTGGGCATCGGCTATGCCAACACCAAGACTTTTTTGAACCGTCTGAATCATTACGGGGTGACGGAAGAAGAACTGGCAGAAGCGATAAACAAATTGAAGATATGACAAAAGAATTTACCGAAGCCCGGATTCGGGCCGTGATGGCCCGGCACAAGGCGGGCTTTTCCAAAAAACTGGGACAGAACTTCCTGGCGGACCCGGAAGCGATCCGTCTGATCGCGGAAGGCGCCGAACTGAGCGAGGCGGATCACGTCATCGAAATCGGCCCCGGAATCGGGGTGCTGACCCTGGCTCTGGCGGAAGCGGCCGGGCGGGTCACGGCGGTGGAGATCGACCGGAAGCTGATCCCGATCCTGGAACAGACCCTGGAAGGACTGGACAATATCGATATCATCCAGGAAGATATATTAAAAGTAGACATCGGAGCCCTTCAGGAAAAGGTCCGGCGGGAACACCCCGGGCTGGAGCACCTGAAGATCGTGGGGAACCTTCCCTATTACATCACCACTCCGATCATCATGAAGCTGCTGGAGGAGGATGTTCCGGCGGAAAGCATCACCGTTATGATGCAGAAGGAAGTGGCCGAACGGCTCACGGCCTCCCCGGGAACCAAGGCTTACGGCGCCATCACCCTGGCGGTGCAGTATTACTGCACGCTGGAGACCATCGCTCAGGTGCCGGCGGAAAGCTTTGTCCCGAGACCCAAGGTGGATTCCACTGTTCTCAGGCTGGACCTGCGGAAGGAAAAGCCGGTGGATCTGATAGATGAGAAGTTGTTTTTCGAAGTCGTCAAGGCGGGCTTCAGCATGCGGCGGAAAACCCTGCTGAACTGTCTGACCGGCGTAAAGGGAATGAGCAAGGACGAGATGAGCGGATTTCTCGAAGGACTCGGAATCAGCCCGCAGCGGCGGGCGGAGACCCTGACCATGGAGGAGTTTGCACAGATCGCCAACGCTTTGGGAGAATAGCTTATGAAGTATGACATTTTCAGTTTAGTGGTACTGGCCCTGTTTCTGTGGCGGGGCTATGCTTCCGGCGCGATCAAAGGGCTGACCCATATTCTGGGCTGGGTCATCGCCATCATCGCAGCGGTTTATATCTGGCAGAACGTGGATATCCTGCCGGATGACATCATGGGCATGATTGGGCTGGACATTTCCAGCACGGAGAGCCTGTTCGTGGTCATCGTTCTCACGGTGATCGTTGTGAGGATCGCAGTGGGGATCATCATGCGGCTGATCGCCACCTTTATCCACAAGACCCCGGTGCTGGGGAAGGCAGACAAGTTCATCGGTCTTCTGATCGGTGCCCTGAAAGCCATCGTTTTGCTGATGGTGCTGACAGCAGCCCTGACGCATATGACGGACCTGATTTCGGCTATCGGAGGCCTGCTTGACGGTTCGCAGATGGTGAATATCTATCATGCATTCATGAAAGGACTTTCGTCCTCCGGAGGCTTGACGAACTTATGGAGCTGAAAATCGGCGATGTGGTGGAACTGAAGAAACCGCATCCCTGCGGCAGCAGGGAATTCGAGATTCTTCGGGCCGGGATGGATTTCCGGATCCGCTGCCTCACATGCAGCGCCCAGATTTGGATCCCCCGGACAAAGCTGGAAAAAAGAATCAAGAGGATCGTACATGAAAAGAATACTGATAACGAATGATGACGGAATGAACGCCCGGGGCATCCGGGCGCTGGTGGAAGTACTGTCGGATCTCGGGGAAGTGTATGTCGTGGCGCCGGACAGGGAAAAAAGTGCCTGCGGTCACGGCATTACCATGCGTACGCCCATGACCGTGGAGAAAGTGAGCATTCCTTTCGCCAAGGGTGCCTGGACGGTGACGGGGACTCCGTCGGACTGCGTCAAGCTGGGCCTGCGGGAACTGGTCAAAGATGTGGACCTGGTGGTTTCCGGGATCAACCACGGCGCTAACGTGGGGGAAGACTGTTTTTACTCCGGCACGGTGGCCGGGGCGGCGGAAGGGACCTTCAACGGCATCCCTTCCATGGCGGTGTCCGTGTGTTCCACGGCGCCGGATAACTACGTCCCCTCCATGCGGATCGCCCGCCGGCTGGTGCGGGACATGGTCGAAAAAGGACTGGACGAGGGCATCATGCTGAACGTGAATGTACCGGACCTTCCCCATGAGCAGATCAAAGGGATCCGGGTGACCCGACTGGGCCACGTCCGGTACCTGGAGAATTTCAAGAGCGCCCTGTCGGGTTACGGGGACTGGTATTACTGGTACAACGGGGAAGCGGTGAAGCTGCCCCAGGACCCGGAGGCCGATATTCAGGCGATCCGGGACGATTACATTACCGTGACGCCCCTGCAGTTCGACCTGACGGCGGAGGCGTACCGGAAGAAGATCGAAAGCTGGGACATTCGGATATAGGGCAGGCAGCTGCCGGAAAGGGAGAATATTATGGAAAGATTGAGCAGGGACAACTGTGTCCTGATCGGCATTGACTATCAGGAGCGGCTGGTGCCGGCCATGTCCGGGAAGGAAGAACTGATCGACGCATCCGCCCGGCTGATCAAAGGATTCGAGATCCTGGGCCTGCCGGTGGTGATCACACGGCAGTATCCCAAGGGACTGGGCGCGACGGTGCCGGAAATCGACGGGGCGGCGGAGGCTGCCGTGACCATCGACAAGGTCACCTTCAGCGCATGGAAAACCGAAGAGTTTGTGCAGAAAATAGAAGAACTGGGACGGAAAATCGCCGTGGTGGTGGGAATCGAGACCCACGTATGCGAGCAGCAGACCGTGCTGGACATGCTGGATGCCGGATACACGGTCTACGTGGCGGCGGACTGCGTGGCGTCCCGGAAAGAATCGGACCGCGACACCGCCATTCGCTGCATGCAGGCGGCGGGGGCCGTGATCACTTCCTACGAAGCGATCCTGTTCGATTTGCTGGAGACGGCAAAGGCGCCGGAGTTCAAGGCCATTTCGAACCTGGTCAAATAAACCGTTGATATTGCCTGTAAAACAGGGTACAATAAAAAAAATCAATCAATGAAAGTGTAACGAGAGGAGAAGTATTATGCAGAATGTAGTAATCGTCAGCGCAGTTCGGACACCGGTCGGCAGCTTCGGCGGGTCCTTAAAGACCATCGATGCGGTCAAGCTGGGCGAAATCGCTGTAAAAGAAGCGCTGAACAGAGCCAACCTGGCTCCGGAAAAAGTAGACGAACTGGTATTCGGATGTGTTCTTCAGGGCGGCCAGGGTCAGAACGTGGCCAGACAGGTCTGTATCAAGGCAGGACTCCCCATTGAAGTTCCGGCGATGACCATCAATAAAGTCTGCGGTTCCGGCCTGAGAGCCGTGAGCCTGGGCGCGCAGATCATCAAGGCCGGCGATGCGGAAGTCGTGGTAGCCGGCGGTACCGAAAGCATGAGCATGTCACCCTATGTCATTCCTTCCGCCAGATGGGGACAGAGAATGAACGATGGCAAGTTCGTGGACATGATGATCAAGGACGGCCTCTGGGATGCATTCTACAATTATCATATGGGTATCACTGCGGAAAACGTAGCGGAAAAATACGGCCTGACCCGGGAAGAACTGGACCAGTTCTCTGTCACTTCCCAGAACCGGGCGGAAGCAGCCATCAAAGCCGGAAAATTCAAGGATGAAATCGTTCCGGTGGAAGTTCCCCAGAAGAAGGGCGATCCCATCATCTTCGACACCGATGAAGACCCGAAATTCGGCAACACCATGGAAAAGGTTTCGAAATTAAAACCCGCTTTCAAGAAAGACGGCGGTATCGTTACAGCAGCCAACTCTTCCGGCATCAATGACGGCGCAGCGGCCTTCGTGCTGATGAGTGAAGAAAAGGCAAAGGAACTGGGACTCAAGCCCCTGTGCAAGATCGTATCCTATGCATCTGCCGGCGTTGACCCGCAGATCATGGGCACCGGTCCGATCCCCGCTTCCCGCAAGGCCCTGCAGAAAGCCGGCCTGACCGTGGAAGACATGGATCTGGTGGAAGCTAACGAAGCGTTCGCGGCACAGGCCCTGGCGGTTACCAAAGACCTGGGTCTGGATCCGGAAAAGACCAACGTCAACGGCGGCGCGGTAGCCATCGGCCACCCCATCGGCGCATCCGGCGGCCGGATCCTCTGCACACTGATCTATGAAATGAAGAAGAGAAATTCGCACTACGGCCTGGCCACCCTCTGCATCGGCGGCGGGATGGGCACCGCACTGGTCATTGAAATGGATCAGGAATAATCAAGAAATAACGACAAAAAACAATACCCCGGAAACGGTACTCCGCTTCCGGGGTATTTTTATGGGATCTATCCGTTCAACGGACCGCCGCAGTATTCGCAGCAGCCGTTGGCATCCGGCAGGGTGGTGGCGCCGCAATGGGGGCAGACCACCGCTTTTTTGGGTGCTGCCGCCGCTTTGGCTTCCTCCCGGGCTTCCTTTCGGGCATTGGTCAGGATCCGCTTGATTTCCAGGCCCATCTCCTCGTATTCCCGGTACTTCGCATTCTCCTGCGGATTTGGCATCCGGTTTTCCGGCAGGGAAGAGTCCGGATTCAGTTCCACCGTGGAGGGGTTGAGCTGGAATTCGATATGGTCGAAATAGGGGTGGTTGACCCGAATCTCAATGTTGAAATCATAGGCAAAGTGATAGCGGGGCGGGACATAACTGGTCATGTGACCTTCCTTATCCTTGAATTCCGCTTCGTCTCTCTTGTCTTCGATCTCCAGTTCCACGCCGGTGACCTGGGCAAAGTCGATCACGTCCGGGTTGGCTTCCTTCAGGTCCCGGGCACGTGTCACCATGAATTTCCCGGCGTCCTCGTCGATGAGGACTTTCGTGTTTTCTCCCAGGGAGCGGGTGACGTTGAAAGCCGCCACGGCCGCCTTGTTTTTTTCCCGGTAGGCCAGCTGCGCCTGGATTTCTTCCACGGTGCTGCTGCGCCGGTCACTGAACCAGGGCGAGAGCTTTGCCGAGCAGTTCTTGCACAGGTTCCCGTCTTCCAGCTTCCGGTTGCCCAGGAGCTTGATTTCGTCGCCGCAGATGGAACAGATTTTTTTCTCCAAAAACTTTCCGAGCAGTCCCATGGCGCACCTCCTTTCAAATTCAGCCTACAATGTCGCCGTCGTCAAAGGGATCGCCGCATTCCGGACAGAATTTCGGCGGAGTGGTTCCCTTCGGCGGCTCCCATCCGCATTTATCGCATTTGTACTGGGGAATCCCGGCGGGTTTCGGGGCTCCGCATTCGGTACAGAATTTGCCCTTGTTTGTCGTGCCGCAGGAACAGGTCCAGCCGTCTTCCGTCGCTTCCGGCTTCTTCGCGCCGCATTCGGTGCAGAACTTCCCGGTATTCACCGCGCCGCAGGTGCATTTCCAGCTGTCCTGGGGCACTGCTCCCTGCTGTGCCTGCTGCTGGCTCATCTGATAGAGCTGGCCGGCATTCAGACCGCCGCCGGCGTTCTGTGCCATGTTCATACCCATGAAGGCCATGGCCGGACCGGCGCCCTCGTTAGCCGCCGCTGCCTGCATGGCTGCGCCCTGGGCTTTCATCATATAGGCGGCTGCCATGCCCGGATCCTTGAAAGCAGCGCTCTGCTGCAGTTCCTTGATCATGGCTTCGTCTTCCTCGGAGGCCTTGACGCTGTTCATCCCGAAGGAAACGATTTCGATGCCTCTCAGTTCCCGCCATTTATTGCTGAGGATCTCGTTCAGCGCATCCGCCATTTCCGCGGTGTGTCCCGGAAGGGCGGAGTACCGGATCCCCATGGAGGAAATCTTGGCGAAAGCCGGCTGCAGGGCCGTCAGCAGTTCGGATTTCAGCTGACTGTCGATGTCTTCCCGGGTGAAGTCCTGGGTCACGTTGCCGCAGACGTTCTTGTAGAAGAGCATCGGGTCGCAGATCCGGTAGGAATACTCGCCGAAGCAGCGGATGGAAATGTCGATGTCCAGTCCGATATTGGTGTCCACCACCCGGAAGGGAACCGGCGTGGCGGTGCCGTATTTATTGCCGAGGAGCTCACGGGTGTTGAAATAGTAGACCCGCTGGTCCTTCGGAGGCTCGCCGCCGAAAGTGAAACGCTTGCCGATCTGCTGGAAGGTTTCCATGATGCTGTCGCTCAGGTCGCCGCTGAAAATGGTGGGCTCGGAGGAAGCGTCATAGGTGTATTCCCCGGGCTGAGCGCAGAATTCCGCAATCTGGCCGTTGTCCACAATCATCATGCACTGTCCGTCCGCAACGGCGATGACCGAACCGGCGGTGATGATGTTGTCGGAACCGCGGTTGCCGGAATGACCGGAGCTGCGTTTTTTGCCTTTCACCGCCAGCACATTATCCGGCAGTGCGTCGCAATAAAAATACTCTTTCCACTGATCCGACAATACGCCGGCAGCAGAACCGATTGCTGCAGAAATCAAACCCATAATATATCTCCTTTCTCTTCATTAACTACTCTGTTGGTAACTCTATCATACCAAAAATAAAGCATGCTGTACAAGACTTTCCAATGCCAACCGCAACTTTTTTGATGACAGGGGAAAGCGGCGGCGCTACTGTCCCGTCCGGTTGCGGATGGCTTCATTCATAAAGGCTTCCACGGCGCTCCACTGGTAGGACTGCTTGATATACCCGAAACGGATCCGGTACTGGGCGTCGTGCCCCAACCGGAAGAGCAGCAGGGAATCCATTTGTTCCGGAGTCAGGGTCGCGCGGGCCAGGTTTTCCGCGCAGAAGCAGGCGCCGGCGCCCTGCACACACAGGGACAGCAGGGTCTCCGCATTATCCGACAGGGCTTTGATGGTGGGCTGCATGATTCCGGCCCGCCGCAGGAAGGCCCGGGCAATCCGGCCGCCGATGTCGGTGGCGTGACCCAGGACGAAGGGGAAGTCTTTCAGGAAGGAGAAGTTGTCGTTCCGGATCATCTCCCGGCACTCCTCCACCCGCTCCCCGTACAGTTCTCGGAACTGTGCCTTGGAAATCAGGAGCACCACTTCCTCCTGATAATAGTCCCACAGGGTGATTCCCGGCATGGTATCCGGGAAGTTGGCCACCGCCAGGTCGATTTCGCCCCTCAGCAGCCGCTGGTTCAGTCCTTCGTTGGTATCCTCCACCATTTCCACCAGGATGTTCGGGAATTTTTCCTGGAAAGAAAGGATGATGTCGGGCAGCAGGGTACGTCCGCGGGTCATACTGATCCCGACCCTCAGGATCCCCTTCTGGTTCTGGGAAATATCGCTGAATTCCTGCTGGAGCATGGTCCATTCGGAGGTGAAACGCTTGGCGTACCGGAGCAGGACTTCCCCGGCGTAGGTGAGCTTCAGGGGAACGTTCCGCACCAGCAGCTGGCAGTCCAGTTCCTTCTCCATCCCGGCGATGTGGGAGCTCAGGGACTGCTGGGTAATGTGCAGCTGTTCAGCGGCTTTGGTGAAGCTGCGCTCCTGGGCCACCGCTATAAAGTATTCCATGGACGAAAAATTCATATATCTTGTGCCTCCTATCAATCACAGGTTTTGCCTGTATTATATACCGAAATTAACAGTTTTACAATGTTTTCTTTCCGTGTTACGATGCAAGTGTAAGAAAGAGATATGACCGGGCTATGCCCGTTTGAAAGGAGAAAAAACCATGTTAGTAGCAGTGATCGTAGCAGTTTTAGCCGTTAAAGTAGCCGTAACATTATGGACCAGAGAAGACGTTGTCGGACTGAGCGAAGAATTCAGCTGGGATCAGCACGCAGCTGCTTAACAGTTTGTGAATCAGACGGTCGAAGAAGACCGGTTTCAAATAAATTCCTCAACGTGAAAAGAATGAAATGGGACAAGCAAAGAACCCGGAGCAACGGACAGGCTTCGGGTTCTTTGTTCCTTTGTAAAGAAAATTTCATAAAAGATATTGAAAGCAATCATTGACCGAAAGGCAAACCAAATTTATAATAGCAATAAGAACAAAAATGTTAGGGGGAATCGTCCATGAAAAAAATCTTAAATGTGATCCTGCCAATTGCATTGTTGGCGGTAGTGTACGGATTTATCCGTGAAATGTACTTTGTCCAGAAAGTTTACCAGGAAGAATATGTGACGCGGTTCAATCTCTTCAGCGGACTGCTGACCTTGATCTTTATCCTTTTGGTACTGCTGATCGGCTATGGTTATTCCAAGACCGACCGGGTGCGGATCCTCGACGGGATCTTCGGCATCCTGCCCGCCATCATTCTGTTGGTGCCGGTAGTCTGCCATTTCCTGATGGTGGCCATCAGTTCCGTGGGCGGCTGGATTACCAATTTCTTAGACTGGACGACCTTAAGCATCGGCGGCACGCCGATTTCCGGTGTAATCAACGACCATTGGCAGGCTTTTGCCCTGGCAGGCCTGGCGCTGCTGTTTGCAGTGATCTTCCGTAAGAAGAGAGAAAAAGTGGACGAAGACGATGAAGATTACCTGGATGATCTCCCGGCAGTGAATGATAAACCGGAAGCGCCGAAGAAACCGGCTAACAAGCCGGAGGCAAAACCGGAACTGGCAGATGCAGAAGAAATAAAACCGGTAGAAGCGGAAGTGATCGAACCGGATCCGATTTATGCGGAACCCGAACCGGCAGCACCGGAAACCCCGGAAGTGATCGAAATGCCGGCGCCGGAAGAACCGGCTGCGCCCGAAAAACCGGAAGCACCGGAACTGTAAGACCGACAAACCAAGACTCCTGCAGGTAATGGCCTGCGGGAGTTTTTTCTTTACAGGGCAAAGGGTCCGTAATAGAATGAATACAAATATACCAAAAGAGAGACCAACTCATGAATCGTAATATAACCAAGGCGCCGCCGAATCTGGCGCAGGACCCGGTCAGCAAACTGATCTGGCGGTTCGCGATCCCGGGGATCGTCAGCCAGACCATTACCGCGGTCTATAACCTGGTGGACCAGATCTTTATCGGCCGGGGCGTCGCCGACATCGCCATCGGCGCCACGAACATCTGCATGCCCCTGACATCCGTTGTTACCGCCCTGGGAGCCCTGCTGGGCATGGGCGGAGCGGCCTGTTTTTCCCTGGCGCTGGGGAGGCGGGAGGAGGACAAGGCCGGGAAGGTGGCGGGGAACGCCCTCCTCCTGCTGATTCTGATCGGGATCCTGGCGGGGGCCGTGACCTCAGTCCTGCTGCACCCGATGCTCAGGGCTTTCGGCGCTACGGATTCCATTATGGAATATGCCGTACCCTATGCCCGGATCATCTGCCTGGGACTGCCCTTCGGGATTTTCGCCACCGGCGCATCCTACCTGGTGCGGGCGGACGGGAACCCCAATTTCTCCATGTACATCCTGCTGTCCGGGGCGATTTTCAACTTCTTTGCGGACCCGCTGTTCCTGTTTGGGTTCAAGATGGGTATTGCCGGCATCGCACTGGCCACCACTCTGGGACAGGTCCTGTCCGCCGGGTTGGCGGTGTGGTACCTGCTGAAAAAATTCCGGAGCGTCCGGCTGCAGCGGCCCTGTTTCTCCCTGCAGTCGAAGCTGGGCGGTGAGATCGCCGTGGCCGGCAGCGCCATTTTCATGACCCACGTCTGTGCGATTATGGTACAGGTCATCCAGAACAACAGCCTGAAGGTCTACGGTGCCATGAGCGTCTACGGGGACACGATTCCTCTGGCGTCGGTGGGCGCCGTCAGCAAGGTCAACTTCGTGCTGATGTCGGCGGTCATCGGCATCGCCCTGAGCTGCCAGCCCATCATCGGCTTCAACTACGGCCATCGCTCTTACGACCGGGTGAAAAAGGCCTACCTGACGGCCATCAAATACAACACGGTGGTCTCCGTCTTCGCTTTCCTGGTGCTGCAGGTCTTCCCGCGGCCGGTCATCGGAATCTTCGGTTCCGGCAGCGAGCTGTTCTACGGATTCGGTATCCTCTACATCCATATTTTCCTGGCGCTGCTGTTTGCCGGCGGGATTTTGCCCACCACATCGACCTTCTTCACCGCCATCGGCAAGGCGAAGATCGGGCTGCGATTGACGATCCTGAAGCAGTTGCTCCTGCTGATCCCGCTGACATTGTTGCTGCCCCGATTCATGGGGATCTATGGGGTCCTGGCGGCGGGGCCGATCTCCGACGGCGTGATCCTGATTACCGTGATCTTTCTGGCACGAAGGGAACTGAAGGACATGGAGCGGCTGGAGAAAGAGGAGAACGTATAGAATCGGAACAAAAAAACCCGACGGGGAAAGATCCCTGTCGGGTCGTTTGTCTTTCTGAGGCGAAGCCGAAGAATCTTCTCCGGACTTTAGTCTTCGGTCTCCAGTCT
>JAFWFI010000179.1 GCA_017515705.1 Bacillota bacterium | reverse complement strand
GACTACGAAGAAGTGGTAGATGCCATGGAATTGGAACTGAGAGACCGTCATGTGGAGCGGCTTTCCCGGGGAGAATGCCGGGTGGAAAGCGGAGCGATTTTCCTGGATATTATCAGCAACCTGGAAAGAATCTCCGACCATGCCATGAATATAGTGGAATATGTACAGGAATTTAACTAAAGGACAGAAACAATGCGATTGAATAAATACATCGCCTCCGCGGGGCTGTGTTCCCGGAGAAAGGCGGATGAAATGATCAACGAAGGCCGGGTAAAGGTCAACGGCCTGGAAGTGACGGAACACGGCTTCCAGGTGGAAGAAGGCAGCGTGGTGGAAGTGGATGGGCAGGTTGTCACCGTCTCCACAAAGCCGCCGGTCTATTTGATGATGAACAAGCCCGTGGGCTACATTACCACCGTTACCGACGACCGGGGGCGCCCGACGGTGATGGAGCTGGTGGAGCACATGGAGGAGCGGCTGTTTCCGGTGGGGCGGCTGGATTACAACACTTCGGGGCTCCTGATCCTCACCAACGACGGGGATTTCGCCAACCTGATGATGCATCCGGGCCACAAAATCTACAAGACTTACCGGGCGAGGGTCCGGGGGGTGGTGCCGCTGCACAAGCTGAACATCCTGCGAAAAGGGGTGTACCTGGACGGCGTGAGGACCGCTCCGGCGTTGGCGGAGATCGAAAAGCACGGGAAAGGTTCCACGGTGCTGGAGATCAAGATCTACGAGGGAAAGAACCGGCAGATCCGGCGGATGTGCGAGGCCATCGGCCATCCGGTGCTGGAACTGGAGCGGGTCGCCATCGGGGATCTGACCCTGGGGCACCTGAAGACCGGCCACACGAAGAAGATCAATCCTTCGGACATCCAGGCACTGGTCAACCTGGCGAATAAATCGGAAAAAGCAATGGATGCCGCCCGCGGCAAAACCGGAAAACCGGGGCGGGCCGGCTGGGCGAGGGCAAAGCGGAAATAAAGAATCGATTCCGTAGAAGAGGCAACAATGGGCATTACGAATATCATTTCCATATTAGGCGGCCTGGCGCTGTTCCTGTACGGTGTCACGCTCATGGGCGACGGCCTGAACAAGGTCGCCGGTAACAAGCTGCAGGTGGTTTTATACCGGATGACCAGCAACCCCCTGAAGGGGATCCTGCTGGGCGCGGGGGTCACGGCCCTGGTGCAGTCATCCACAGCGGTCAGCGTTATGGCCATCGGTTTCGTCAACTCGGGGCTGATGGAATTTGCGCAGGCGGTGAGCATCATTCTGGGCGCCATCGCCGGTACCAGCGTCACGGGCTGGATCGTGAGTTTGTCCTCCCTGGGCGCAGGGGGCGGCTGGACACAGCTCCTGTCCGCGGCCTTCATCACCGGCGTCATCGCCACCATCGGAATAATCTTAGTCAAATTCAGCAAAAAGCAGACTCACAACCAGGTGGGTGCGATCCTCATGGGGTTTGCCATTCTGATGTTCGGCATGACCGCCATGAGCAATGCGGTAATTCCCCTGAAGGAAGACCCGGCCTTCATCAGCCTGCTGACGAAGTTCTCCAACCCGATTCTGGGCATTCTGGTAGGTATCGTATTTACCGCCATCATCCAGTCCTCGGCGGCGGCTGTTGGTATCCTGCAGGCGCTGAGCATGACGGGGACCCTGTCCTTCGCGGAGACCTTCCCCATCATCCTGGGTATTGCAGTCGGCGGAGCTCTGCCGGTACTGATCAGTGCGCTGGGGGCTTCCCTGAACGCCCGCCGGACCGCACTGGTGCATCTTGTCATCGACGTTGTCGGGGCAGTATTCTGCGGCGTTGTTTTCTACCTGGTCAATGCCTTCCATCCCTTCTCCTTTATGGAGCACATCATGTCACCGGTAAGCGTGGCGGCCCTGAACACGATCTTCCGTATCGTGGTGGTCATCGTCCTGGCGCCGGGAATCCGGATTCTGGAGAAGGTGGTGAAGTCCATCATGAAGGACGAGCCGGAGGATACGGAAGGAGCCGACTGGGTCCTGCTGGAAGACCGTTTCATCCAGCACCCGACCCTGGCCATCGAGCAGTGCCGTATCGTGCTGAACTCCATGGCGGAGCACGCCCAGCACAACCTGTCCGACGCGCTGTTCCTGCTGTGGCATTACACGGACGCCGGATTCAAGCGGGTCGAGGAAGAAGAGGACCTGGTGGACCATTACGAGGACAATCTGGGCTCCTATATCATCAAGATCACTTCTTCGGAACTGACTCAGAAACAGAATGAAGATATTTACCAGTTCCTCCATGCGATCACCGACCTGGAGCGGATCTCTGACCATGCGCTGAACATTGCGGAAAGCGCCCAGGAGATCCATACCAAGGGCATTCAGATCGAAGAGGAAGTGAAAAACGAGCTGAAGGTGCTGGAAAGCGCCCTGTCGGAAGTGGTACGGCTGGCAGTACGGGCCCTTCGGGAGAACGACCACGAGGCAGCCCACCGGGTGGAACCGCTGGAAGAACTCATCGATACCCTGACGGCGGACATGAAACACCGGCAGGTGGACCGTCTGCAGCGGGGCGTTTACAGCCGGCAGAACAGTTTCGTGTTCAACGACCTGATCGGGGACATCGAGCGGGTTTCCGACCATTGCTCCAATATTGCCGTGGCGATGATCGAACTGGAGCACGAATCCTTCGACACCCACCAGTACATCGAAAGCCTCATGAGCCAGAAGGACGAGGAGTTCGAACGGTACTTCGAAGAATACAAGGGAAAATACCATTTCGAAGAAGCGACTTTATAGAAATAAAAAAACCAGCTTCCCCAGGGGAGCTGGTTCTTTTCAAGCATTTGGTTAGAGGGGGTTTCCCTCTCTGTCGAACAGGGGCAGGGCTTCCAGGAAGCGGATATCGGTCCGGTCCTTTGCCTTTCCCTCAGCCAGGATGGACAGCCGGGCGGCAACTGTGGCACCGGCCTGTGTCACCAGGTCCTCAGCGGCGGCGATGGAGCCTCCCGTGGAGATTACGTCATCGACGAGCAGGACCCGCTTGCCCCGGATCTTGTCCGCATCGACGCCGTCCATGTACAGCTTCTGGGTGCCGGCGGTGGTGATGGAACGGTCCTCGGCTTCAAACGCATGCTGCATATAGGCTTTTTTGCCCTTCCGGAGGATGATGTATTCATTCCGCCCGCTTTGACGGGCCATTTCGTGGATCAGCGGAATCGACTTGGCTTCCGGTGCGACCATGTAGTCGTATTCGCTTTCGTCAACGAGCTTCAACAGCTCCCCGGCACAGGCACAGGTCAGTTCCACATCGCCGAAAATCACAAAGCCCGCGATTTTCATGTCTTCGTTCAAACTGCACAGCGGCAGGTCCCGATGGATCCCGGCCACCGTCAAAGGGTACGTATTCTTCATATCGCTATCACTCCTGTTCGTATCTGATAGTTGCTGCAATTGCTTTTACATCGATAATTCTATTATGGAGTCGGTTTTTTCAAAAGTCAAGAGCTGCTGCAGCGGTTCCGGCTGAAGACAAAAGGAGACATCCATAAATGACAAACAGAACCGTTCTTTTGATTGGGAGAATAAAATGACTGCAAAAGGAAAAAGCGACCTGAGGATTCCGGACCGGAAAAGAGGGACCGGGTTTTATTATGGATTATACATTCTGGCGCTGCTGCTGTTCGGAACGAACGGCATCTACGTTGCCCATATTTCCATTTCGGGCAGCCAGATCGTGCTGATGAGAACGCTGATCGGCGGGATCGTCCTGACGGCCATCGTTTTGCTGAGAGGGGGATTCTCTTTCCGCAGCATCCGCTCCGAACTCCCGTATCTCGTTTTGGGCGGAACGGCGCTGGGACTGAACTGGGCGGCTCTGTTCGCAGCTTATCGCCTTTTGAACGTCAGCCTGGCGACCCTGATCTATTACGCCGGGCCGATGCTGGTGCTGCTGTTATCCCCCCGGCTGTTCGGTGAAAAACTGACGAAAATGAAGATCCTGGCCCTGGCGGTAGTCGCCGTGGGACTTGTATTCATCACCGGAAGCATCGCAGCCGGCGGGCTGAGCATCCCGGGGCTGCTGACGGCGGCTGTGTCTGCGTTTTTTTACGCATCGCTGATCGTTTTCAACAAGCGGATCCACAAGACCAGCGGTCTCCATACTGCGACCATTGAAGTCGATATCGCTTTCGTGGTGGTGCTGATTTTTGTGTTCCTGACCGTGGGGCTGCCCCATCCGGTTCCTTCGGATATTCCCTGGCTGCTTTTGATCGGGCTGGTGAACACGGGGCTGGCGTATGTGCTGTATTTTTCCGGCCTGCAGAAACTGCCCGGGCAGTCCGTTGCCCTGATCAGCTACATCGACCCAGTATCCGCGCTGGTTTTCTCCGCCCTGATCCTGCATGAAAGCATGACCGTACTGCAGATCATCGGCGCCGTCTTCATCATCGGCGGCGCGATGCTGGGAGAACTGAGGAAGAGTCAATAGGGACGGTTCTTTTTGACTCATCACCGGGGATGTTGAACAGTAAAATGAAAGAAGGAAACAATTCATGAACTATATCGTATTTGACCTGGAATGGAATCAGCCGACGGCCTATCATCTCATGGTACGGGACCCCTTCAAACTGAACGGGGAAATCATTCAGTTCGGCGCCGTGAAGATCAGGGATCTGCAAAACCCGGAAATCATCGAAACTTATTCGGAGATCGTGAAGCCGGTGTATTACACCAAGATGAACAAGGGCGTGGAGGAAGTGACGGAGCTGACGGAGGAGATCCTCCTTCAGGGAAGGCCCTTCCCGGAAGTCTGCCGGGAATTCCTGGACTGGTGCGG
>JAFWFI010000178.1 GCA_017515705.1 Bacillota bacterium | reverse complement strand
GCCGTCTGCCCGGAGCAGATTCAAGACCGGTCGATCCTCATCAACGGGAACATCGGCGATGTACTCTCCGATCTGTTATAACCCTGCAGCAATGATAAAACGAGCCTTCACACCATCGTGCAAAGGCTCGTTTCGTTCTGTCCTGATTTAGTCCTTTTTACCAGGGGAGGACCTCCTCTTCCATGTGTTTTTTCGGCACCAGGTCGAAATCGTTCCCGTTCTTCCGGCGGTGGTAGTGTTCCGCTGTTGCCGCCAGGATCACGTCGCCGGAGGAGTTGATGGCTGTCTCACAGGAATCCTGGACCACGCCGATGATGAAGCCGATGCCCACCACCTGCATGGCGATGTCCGCCGGCACTCCGAAAAGAGAACAGGCCATCGGGATCAGCAGCAGCGAACCGCCGGCCACGCCGGAGGCTCCGCAGGCGGAAACCGTTGCCAGCAGACTCAGTATAATGGCGGATGGCGCATCGACAGCGATGCCCAGTGTCGCCGTGGTGGCCAGTGTCAGCACCGTGATGGTGATGGCTGCGCCGTTCATGTTGATCGTTGCACCCAGAGGGATGGAAACGGAATACAGATCCCGGTCCAGCCCCAGGTCTTCACACAGTTCCATATTCACCGGGATATTGGCCGCGGAACTTCTGGTGAAGAAAGCGGTGATGCCGCTGTCCTTCAGGCATTTCAGCACCAGCGGGTACGGATTTTTCCGTGTGAAAACGAAGACCAGCAGTGGCAGGACGATCAGCGCCATGGCTGCCATACAGCCCACAAGAACCGCCAGCAGCTTTCCGTAGTCCACGAAAATGCTCAGTCCGTTGGAAGAAACCGAACCGAATACCAGCCCAAGGATCCCGAACGGAGCGAACTGGATGATCCAGCGGACCGCCATGGAAACCACATCGGCAAAATCGCTGATGGCTTTCCGGGTGGTGTCCCCGGCCACGATTTTCAGCGCCAGGCCGGCGATCACGGACCAGAACAGGATCCCCAGGTAATTGCCGTTGGCCAGGGCATTGACCGGGTTGTCCACCAGATTGGACAGCAGGTTGCTCAGCACTTCGCCGATGCCGCTGGGGGCTGCGTCCGCTGCCGCTTCCACGCCGCTCAGCTTCAGCTGCAGGGGGAAGAGATAACTGAACAGTACCGCAAGCACCGCTGCCAGAAAGGTATTGACTACATACAATCCGATGACGGTCCTGAACTGCTTCCCGATGCCTCCGCCGGCACCGGACAGAGAGCTCATGACCAGGAAAAAGACCAGGATCGGGGCCACTGCCTTCAATGCGCCGACAAACAGCGTCCCCAGAATCGAGATGGGCGCCGCCATTGGAATAACCAGCCCCAGCACAGCGCCGATGACCATGCCGATGACGATTCGGAGGATCAGGCTGGAACCTGTGTACTTTTTAATGATTGCTTTCATTTCTTAAAAATCTCCTTTGCCTAAAGATGTCGCGCGCTCCCGGCTGCGGAAGCGCCTCCCTGTTTGTCAAAGACAACACGAATATATTTTACCCAAACCGAGGGAATACATCAATACTTTTTTGACTCAAAAGCCGGGGCCACTCAAACTTGTCGCCCCGGCTTTGTTAATTCTCATCCTTTTTCCTTCAGGTTTTCCGTTTCTACTTCGCTTTCTGCAGGAACATGACCACATATCCCCTCGGGCAGTTGGTGGTGTTGTTCACTGCCGTGTTTACTCCGAATGGCTTGCCGCCATAGCCGTTCCCGGCCCAGTTCGCTGCTTCCTGATACCATCCGTTCTTGCCCGGGTTTTTCGTCCGGTACAGGAAAGTGATCATATGAGCTGTGGTCAGGGTGTCGTTCGGCGCAAAGGTGGTAGCCGTCGTACCGTTCGTAATGCCCTTTTCCACTGCCCAGAGCACCGGTTCATAGAAATAGTCGCTGCTCTTCACATCCTTGAAGGGATTGTTATAGGAAGAGGGTTTCGGACAGCCCATCATCCTCCATAAGAAGGTCACGGATTCACAGCGCTTGACCGTATTCTTCGGTCCGAAATGAGTGGCATCGATCCCGTTGGTGATAAAGGGGTCATGATAGTATGCCCAGAGGACCGCATCGTAATACTCGTCGGTTTCATATACGTCCACAAAAGGATTGATCAGGGCCTCTGACGCTTCAAACTCTACCCGGAGGAGCAATTCAGACTCCGACAGCGAGACTATGCCTCCGGTGAGGTATTTCGTGTTGGGCAGGGACAGATTCAAATCGCTCTTCGGCGCAAATCTATATCCGGATCCGGGTGTCAGCAGGAGCTCCGCCATGTACTTCCGCCCTTCCCGGAAGGAAGAGTTGGAAGACATTGTCGTCCAGTCCTTGATGCCACGCTCGTTTGTGGTTTCCTGATACCAGGTTATCGTTTTCAGCTCCGCTCCGGCGCACCAGGCGGTTGTGGCAGGCTTCCTTCCGCTTACCGGTTCCTCTATATTTACGAAGACCCTGTCTGTAGGGTCAGGACCCGACCAGGTGACTATAAACTGATCACTATATACCGTTTTCGAATTGTATACCGCCGCGATTCGATACTTGCTGATATTGTTTTCAGCCAGTTTCTTATCATAACTCACTTCAGCCCAATCGTATCCGATACGATATTCCAGAAAAGCCCATCCCCCCTTATTTGGATCCCAGACATCAATAAAAACATCCGCATCAGAAGGGGACACTTTCCAGGAAAAATGATACTTTTTGTCTTTGTCGCATGTGCCGCTATTCGGCTGAGTCTCAATAGCCGGGGAAAGTGATTCAAACAGTTTTTCCGGTCCCCTTATTTCACCGGAGTTCGCCTTATCAAAAGAGGGACCCAGTGTCTGTATGTCGAAACGATATGTATGAGCAGGCGGAACAGACATATAGCTGCTCAGATCCAGTTCCGTTTCTTTTGTATCGAAAGATCTTAAATAGTGACCATCGGCATATACCCACACGTAGTATCCCCGGGCTCCGTCAACAGGATCCCATTTTGCAACAGGACCATCCCAATGCAGATTCCCGGGCGCAGGAAGGCGGTTCACTAATATCAGTTTAGAAGCAGATGCTACGTACGTATCTTCCGGCTCATCTCCAAACCATACACCTGCATAGTATCTCCCGCTCTCGTCAAGATGAGCAAGCAGCTTTTTCACTTCCTCCGCAGGAAGCGTAGCCGTATTGCCGTCACAAACAAGTTCCCCCGAGCCCAGCCAGGTACTTACATGCCTGATACCATCTTCTTCACCGATGATTCCGAACCCGTAATTACTTCTTCCTCCAGCAGAATGATTTGTCTGAAACGTAATACTATAATCAGAATTCCACGTAACTTTTAATATCATTGTTGGTTTTTCTTCCGCATTCGCCGTCATCCCAAATGCCGGAATCATCCCCGCCACCAACGCCAGGGACAGCAGCAGGCTCAATAGTCTCTTCGTTCTTCGTTTCATCTCAATTCCTCCTCTTCAACTCCATTAAAAAACGACGCGAAACTTCTGTTTCACGCCGCACTAAACAAAGCCCCAACTTCTGTGGTCAGAGCATAATAACCATCTCGTCTGCGTAGTCTGGC
>JAFWFI010000003.1 GCA_017515705.1 Bacillota bacterium | reverse complement strand
GGAAGCCGTCAGGGTAACGCTTTGCAGCGGCAGGACCCTGCCCGGGCTGTAAGTGATATCCCACTCCATCTTTTCCGCCTGGGCCCACTGGACCTCCCGCTCCGACCGGGTGGCAAAACCGTATTCCAGCATGGCTTTTGCGTCCGTAAAACGGGCCGCGCTGGAGGTGGCTTTCATTACCACGGCAATGATCCGGCGGTCGTTCTGGTTTGCCGTCGCGGTATAGCAATACCCCGCCGCGCTGGTCGTTCCGGTCTTCAGGCCGTCGATCCCGGCGACGGAATTGTTTTTCAAAAGTGAATTGGTGGAATTAAAGGTCTTTCCGTTAAAACTCGTGGACTTCAGGGAGGAATAACGCAGTACGTCGGGGTAATCCCGAATCAGGTTTACCGCGAGCTGGGCCATTGCCTTCGGCGTCACGGCGTTGCCGTTGCTCACCAGGCCGCAGCAATCCGCAAAATGCGCAGTGATCCCCATCTCCTGCGCCTTCGCATTCATCTTTGCCACAAAGGCGGATTCGCTTCCGCTGACGGCTTCCGCCAGTACGATGACCGACCCGTTGGCCGAAGCGGTCATGATCACCCTCAGCAGACTATCCACTTTATACTGGTTCCCGGCCACCAGTCCTTCATGGCCGGAATAATTCCTGTTTGCCGATACCCTTGCGGCGTAGCTGCTGGCGGTCACCATGCTGTCCAGGGACAGTTTTCCCTCTTCGATGGCTTCAAAAACCAGATAAATGCTCATCACCTTGGTCATGCTGGCGATGGGCCGCGCAGTATCCCCATTCTTTTCAAAATAGAATTCCCCGGTCTCAAAGTCGATGACTGCCGCACCGGCCGCCCCCACCGACGGTGCCTGGGCGCCGAAGGACGGGACGCTGAATACGATCGTCAACATCAAAACTAACAGTATTGGTCCGGCGATTCGTTTCATTCTTTCCATGAATACTCTCCTTTTGAACAAAAACAGGGGATGCCTAATGGCATCCCCCGATGTTAACCGTTTATCAGTATACTGTATTCTTATAGAAAAGTCAAGTTTTGAGGCCGTTTTCCGCCGCTTTACTGGGAAACCTTGGAAAACAGTCCGCTGTCGCTGTTCTTGGAATCCTGCCAGCGAAGCTTGTCGCCTTCCTTCATGAACGCGCCCTTGGTTGTTTCCTCTCCGGAAACCGTCTCCACGCCGTCTTCGTCCCAGGTGTGGATCGAATAAGCACCGTTGCTGTAACTGAGCATGCCGGAAGCTTCATCATAAGTGCCGTGAATCTGCCAGATGGAAGTCTCGCTGGCGCTGGAACCCCAGGATACCGTCATGTTATAACTGCCGTCCGCGTTCTTCGTCACGTCCATGTGAGCCCGCTGGCTGATTTCGTCTTCCCAGGAACCGCTCAGGTCCATCTCGCCGCTGACTTCATTGATGATTTCATCCTTGATGGCGTCCGCTTCTTCCACTGCGGCTTCCCCGGCTTCATCGGCTTCCTGAACAGCTTCCTGTGCAGCCTGCTGCGCTTCCTCCTTCGTGGGCTCCTCCTGGTCGACAGTGCAGGCCGCCAGCATGGAAACGCTCAGCAATAACGCTAAAACGATCATTAATGCTTTTTTCATTCTTGTTGTCCTCCTTGTTTGTCTTTTGCGGGACGAAGTTTTTCCCGTCCCTGCTCATGGAACCATTATACCCTTCTAACCGGCAAAATCAAGCGGAATGTTTTTTCGTCGGATTCCGCTCACGGTCTCCGGATGCCGCAGGCCGGTCCGGCCAGTTCGCCGGCCTTCCGGTCCTCTTCTCCCGGATCCGCCAGCACATCTTTGTATTCCGGGTGCTGCGCAAACCACTTGATCGAGTAAGAACAGGTCAGTTCGGCCTTGAGCCCCTCCTCGCGCAGACGGTCTGCCGCCGCTCGGGTGATCTTGTCCGCAACGCCCTGTCCCCGCAGGGACCCGTCCACGATCGTATGGGCAAAGTTCACGATCCCCGGCGCTACTTCCGGATGGTTCAGAACAGCGATCCGTTCACCGGCTTCGTTTTCCAGCCAGGTGTTTTCCTTATCGTTTTTGAATACCATATCCATCTCTTTCTCCTCCTTGTTTACCCGTCTATCATATCTCATAATCCGGAGACTGTCCATTATTTCCTGTGCCTGGCTTCGATCCGGACATAGGCGATCATCATCGCGATGAGCATCACCGGCACGCAAAGGATCACGGGGACGAATCCGATGGAATTCTGCTCCAGAAACAGCAGCGGAAGCCCCAACGCCTCGAAGACCCCTGCGCCGACAAACCACAGCACGGCGACCGCATGATTGTATTTTTCCACGTCGTCCACTTCCGGCGGCTTCTGTCCCGTAAAGAACCCGACGGGTTTCTTTGAATTCCATGCGGAAATGCCTATGGCCAGGAATATCCCTGCGCAAAGGCTCCAGATCACAAATCCGATGATCATACAAATTCCCTTTCTCTTCCACTCAATGCGCTAAAAGAGACCGCCATGCCCCATCTCGCACATCTTGGTTTCTTCCTCGCTGACGGGCTCCTTCCCCTCCGGGTCGGCAAAATACTGGCTGCATGTTTCACAATACCAGTATTCCAGGTTGCCTTTTTTCATGCAGCTGGACAATTCGGCTTCCACATGGGTCAGCAGGTGCCCCTCCGGGCAGCGCCCGCTCCCGGTTTCGGAGGAGAACAAACCGCATCCGGCCGTCAGCACCGCAAGGATCACCGTCAGCAAGGCGAGCAGAAAAATCCGCCGCCTGAATCCCTGCTTCCTCATTCGCGTTCTCCTTTATGTTCCCGGACGCTCCTGGTCAGCAGGTACTCGATCTGGCTGTTGATGGAACGAAAATCATCGTCGGCCCAGCGGGCGATCTCCCGCCAGAGGGACTCCGGAAGCCGGAGGATGATCTGCTTGCGCTTCGCATCCTTTGCCTTCAGTTCTTTTTCCCGTTCCTTCAGTTCGGTTTCCAGCGCATCCAGCTTTTCCTTCCGGGCGAGCAGCTGTTCTTCCCGTTTGTCCAGCCGCTCTTTCTCCCGGATTTCATTCTTTCTGTCATTATCCATGATCCGTTCCTAGTATACCGATCCGCTGTTGACCACAGGCTGGGCATCCTTGCTGCCGCACAGGACGACCAGCAGGTTGGATACCATCTGCGCCTTGCGTTCTTCATCCAGGTTCACGATATCGTCTTCGTTCAGTTTGTCGATGGCCATCTTCACCATGCTCACCGCACCGTCCACAATCTTGGTCCTGGCGGCGATGATGGCAGCCGCCTGCTGTCTCTGCAGCATGGCCGCGGCAATTTCTTCCGCATAGGACAGGTGGGTGATCCGGACTTCTTCAACGACCAGTCCCGCAAAGGCCACTTTTTCCGCCAGTTCGACCTTCATCTTTGCGGCGATTTCCTGGGAACTGCCCCGGAGAGTCTGTTCTGCCTTGCGGTCGTCATCTTCTTCACCATCGAACACATCGTACGGATACAGCCTTGCGGTGTTCCGGATGGTGGAGTCCGTCTGGATCGACAGGAATTCAATGTAGTTCTCCACATTGAACACGGCCTTGGTGGGGTCTTCCACGTGCCACAGGACCACAGCGCCGATGATGACGGGATTGCCCAGGGCATCGTTGACTTTCTGCGTCCCGTTGTCCAGGGTAGCGCGCTTGAGGGATACGGTCTTTCTCACTCTGTTCGCCGCCGTTTTGCTCTTGCTGCTGATCTTGATTTTGCCGCCCGCCAGCGCTTCCGCCGTTTCGGCGGTGTCGCCCGCTTGCTGCGCTTCATACGCAGGATTATTGTACCGGGCGAAGGGGTTGACGAAGAAATACCCGGGTTTCATGATGGTCCCATGGTATTTGCCGAAGAGCGTCAGTACCAGTGCCTCATTCGGCCGGACGCTCCGAAGTCCCGCAAACAGGAACGGCAGGATGCACCAGAGCAGCACGCAGATGACTACCACTCCGATGTGGAAGGTGGCAATGCCAACGATAAATCCCAGCACCGATACGATGCTCGCCAGGATCAGGATAATGAGCATCGCGATCCCGTTCATCGGATGCAGCACCCTTTGTTCAACGTTCACATTTTCTTTATCCATAATAGTACCTCCTTGGAATATGATATCATTTCGATATCATCATTATATCACATCCTACTGTCGAGTCAACAGAAAAACAGAGCCTTTTAAGAAGGCTCTGTTTTGGATTTTTATTTCGTATACAGTTCAACCGGATCCCAGCCTTCATCCTGATACTGCTTCACCGGAAGATCGTTATAGTAAACGTAATCCGTTACAGTGATCTTTCTAAGTTCATCACGGCCATCGCTGTTGCTGTAAACTTTCATGAAATCCTCATAATAATCGCCGAAGAGTTCCCGGGCGCTGGCGTCAAAACCGGCGCCGTCCGCCACCGGATCAAACGAAGTCACGACATAATCTTTGCTGACATGCATGATTCCCGGGAAGTTTCCTCCCGACACACATTTAAGTGTATCTCCTTCGATATTGTAATTGTCGACCCAGAAATCCCCTCCTACCAGGATCTCATCTTCTCCCGTATAGTCCACAAACACGATACCGACGGTCGGGATGCTGGCGTCCGCTTCGTCGAAATTCTTGCTCACTTCCTCCGCCATATACTGATAGACTGCCGCTTCGACAGGGTCATCCCCTCCGTAACCGTATGCCGCTCCCGGTCCCGCAGGAGTCTCCTCGATTACTTCCGGCGGTTCCTCCGCCGGCGCTTCTTCCGTATTGCCGCACCCGGCAAGGCAGAATGTCATGGCGAGAACCGCCATCAGCAATGCAATAAAAACCCTCTTTTTCATGCTTTCCTCCTCATTCGTCCACTTCTTCATAGTCTGCGTCGTCCGGCGTTCGGGCACCGTCCTTCACAAACACCCCCGGTTTATGACAAGCCGGGCAGTCCCCGAACCGGTCTCCAAATACCGGGATCAGATCCACCGCATACTTGAACCGCTTTCCGCAGGCCTCACAGCGGTAGTACATGTACATCGGCCCCCAGGTCATCTGGCCAGCCCCAGGATCTCCCGGGCCTCGTCCGGCGTTGCCACGGTGTTCCCGTATTCGCGGATAACACGTGCCGCACGCTCCACCAGCTGCCGGTTGGATTCGGCCAGCTGACCCTTTGCGTACATCACGTTGTCCTCCATGCCGACACGGATATGACCGCCCAGCGCCACCGCGCCGTAAGTCATCTCCATGGCGCTGTGGCCCACGCCGAAGCAGCTCCAGGTGGAGCCGGGACACAGGGAATCCATGGTATCCTTCATGAACAGAAGGCTTTTCATATTGCCCGGGATGCCGTTGGCGCAGCCCATGCAGAACTGGAAATGGAGCGGTGCTTTCAGCACGCCTTTTTTGAGATAATATGCAGCATTGGCGATCATGCCGGGGTCGAAGGCTTCGATTTCCGGCTTGATGCCCCAGGCCTGCATGTTTTTCCCGAGCCTCTCCAGGAAATCGGGATGATTGATGAACAGAGAGGTGTTCAGCCAGTTCATGGAGCCACAGTCGTAGGACCCCATCTCCGGCCGGATCTCCTCCAGGTGCGCCATCCGGGTCTCATCAGTCGCATTGAGATCCCCGGAGGTGGTCAGGTTCAGGATAATGTCGCAGTCCGGGTGCTGCTTACGAAGCAGCGCGACGGTTTCACGGAATTTATCGGTAGACATGGTCCCGAAGCCCTGATCGTCCCTCATGTGCAGATGCGCGATCGCGGCACCCGCCTGCCAGCAGTCATAGACGTCGTGGACGATTTCCTGCGGGGTGATGGGGACGTTCGGATTATTCTCCTTTTTCGGCCAGGCTCCGTTGGGAGCCACCGTAATGATTGTCTTTGCCATGGTTCATTCTCCTTTCCTTCACTCACATCAGTCCTGGAAGATCGCCACAGCCCGGCACCAGCCGGCGCTGGCATCCTTCACGTTCACAGGGAGACAGGAGATCTGATATCCCGTCAGGGGCAGCTGATCCAGGTTGGTCAGCTTTTCGATATGGCAGTAGGCTTTCTCACGGCCGACGCGATGCCCTTCCCAGATGATGGACGCATCGCCGGTGCGCGCAAATTCCTCCGCTTCGATGGGCAGCGGAACATCCCAGCTCCAGCCGTCCGTTCCCATGACCTTCACGCCGTGGTCGATCAGCCAGTGGGTGGCCTCTGCGCTCATGCCCGCTCCGGCCAGAAGATATTCCGCCGTTCCCCAGCGCTTATCCGCTCCCGTATAGAGCAGGACGATATCACCGGCCTTCGGCGTATAGCCGACCTTCTGAAAATATTCCTCCACGTCCGCAGCCGTGATCTTATACCCGTCCGGTTTGTCGCTGAAATCCATTTTCACGCCGTTTCCGATGCACCAGTCCAGCGGGATCTCGCTGATCGTCCATGCCCGCTCCCCGCCGTTCATCGTGGGATAGAAGTGGTAAGGGGCGTCCAGGTGCGTCCCGGAATGGGTGGTGAGATGTACGTTTTCGATGGCCCAGCCGTTCCCTTCCGGAAGGTCGTCCGTGGTGATGCCGCCGTTAAAATAGGTGGTCATGACCTGGGCCGTATCCTTGTGCCGAAGGTACTCGATGTGCGGGATCTGCGGCGGGGGATCGCTGGGCAGCCCGTCTTCTACCGGGATGGAAAGATCGATGATTCTCATTTTCTGTTCCTCCTTTATCAATTACATACTTGTCCTTTGTTCCTTGAATATTGGTTTCGTTATAGTGCATGCTCTCCTTTGAGCACTAATGTCTTGCCTTCTTCCGGGCCTTCCGTTCGGCCTTTTGCTCGGCTTTTCTACGTTTTCTCGCCTTTTTTCTGGCTTTTCTTCTCTTTCTGGTGGCGATCCTGTAAATAATAAAGATCAGGATGAGCAGGAATGCGCCCAGCAGTATGAAGAACTGATACCGGTCTTCATCCGCAAAACCGATATGGGACAGGGGGCCGCCCTCTCCCGAGGTCTCCAGGGAGACCAGATCCTTCCGGGCGATTTCCTTTCCGTTATCATATGCAACCAGCTGCCCCACCACGTCGCCTTCGTTGATCGGCGCCATCGGTTTTTCCTCATTCAGCACGATCTCGGTGGTAACAGTCTCCGACGGATTATCATTATTCAGGAGAGTGACCTTGAAGTCTTCCCGAAGTCCCACTTCTACTTCTCTCAGTTCGCCCCGTCTGATTTTCAGGTCGAAATCGAAGTCTTCCTGTTTCTGGGCGGTGTAGGTCGAGAAGTTTTCATAAGCGTATTCCCACAGTTTTTTCGCATCCCGGAATTTCTGATTGGAATGGGGTTCCCCCAGAACAACGGCAATGATTTCCGTATCCCCCTGTTTCGCATAGCCCGCAAAACAGTCACCGGCGGTGCTGGAATATCCGGTCTTGACGCCGATGCAGGGTTGATACATCAGTTCCGCTGCCTTCTGTGCATTCTCTCTTGCTGCCAGCCGGATCTCGGTTTCGTCGTCGCTGACGAAATTGAAGGCCCTGTTTTTGTGGATCTGAATAAACTGATCCAGCGCCGCTTCGTCCCCGTTTGCAGCGTTATAGGCCAACTCGTCCCAAAGGCAGAAATTCGAATTGGTCAGCTTTCTTTCCTCCGAGAGGTTGGTGGCCGGCACCACATATTTCTGTGTCCGGACGATCTCCCGGAACTGCTCGTTCTTCATGGCCGACCGGACGACCATGGCGATATCATAAGCGGTTGTGACGTTATTGATCTCCTCATTGTTCAGGCCGTTGGGATTGACATACGCCGTGTCCGTTGCGCCAAGAGCCCGGGCTTTCTCATTCATCATGCTGCAGAAGCGGTTCATGTCGCCCCCGCCTGCCAGATAGCCCAGATACTCCGCCGCATCATTGCCGGACCACAGCATCATTCCGTAGACGATGTCCCGGACCGGCAGGATCTCTCCCTCTTTGAGCTTCATGCTGCTGCCTTCCTTCGTCGGCTGGTAGCCGATCGTGACCTCCTGACTGAAATCCAGGTTTTCCAGGCACACCAGGCAGTTGAGGATCTTGGTGATGCTGGCGGGGTCCCGCTTCGCATAGGCGTCCTTCTCGTACAGGATCGCGCCGCTTCCCGCATCCATGACGATGACGGATTCCGCCTCCGTTTCCGGCGGCGGTGCGGCTCCCTCAAAGGTTTTTTCCTCCGCAAAAGACGGCACCATGCCCATCAGCACCAGCGTTGCCGTCAGAACAATTATCGTGAAATGCTTCAATCCCTTTTTTCTCATCGATCCAATCACTGCCTCCCGCATCTCCTGTGATGACATATTATATTTCTGTATGAATAGTTTACTTGAAACGAACGCTGTTGTCAAAGAAATGAGAATGCCGGGCAAAAGAGGGTGATTGCCAGACCGGTGCGGGGATGGTATAATCAGGTAACTGTAAAAACCTGTATGCAATATTAGAAGGAGGAAACGGTATGAGAACGAGAAAAGGATGGGCTCTGTTTTTGACATTGATAATGATGATATCGGTCCTGGCGGCCTGCGGGCAGACCGGTGGGGACAGCAGCAGTACGGATGAAGCTGCTCAGGGGCCGGTCAGCGGCACGGCGGCCATCGAATCCCTGGCCACCATCGGAGATGCCATGGCGCTGGAGGGAGCGGAATTCCGGCAGTCTTCCGGACAGGATAACCGCTTTGTCTATGCATTTGATCTGGATGAGACCCATTACCGGGTGATCGCATCCATGACGGATGAGGAATTCCAGGCCTTCATGGACCTGGATTTCGATGACCCGGATTATGATGCGGATCTGGAGAAGATCATCGGCCAGCTGAAGATCGAAAAATGGGAGAACCTGAGCGATATGATCCCGCCTCAGGAAGAGCTGGACCAGTGGGTCGGCAAGACCGGTCAGGAACTCTTTGACGCGGGGTGGACCAATTCCGGATGGAATCTGGAAGGGATGGAATTCTGGATGAACTACGGACCCTTTATGTACACAGTGGTCATGGAGGGCACGGTAGAGAACGCGGAAGATTTTGATGAAGGGGACATCGCGCCTCTGGTGGTGAAGTCCGTGACTTATAACGATCTGGGAGATGCAGGCACTATCGAGGAATGATGACCGGAGGATCCAAAAGGAGTTAGATAATACCCCATTATCCACCCATCATTCAGGGCCAACATCTGGGGTTTAATTATCGTCGGAAACAACATTTTGATTTGATGTTATTAGGATGTGATCAGCCCGCTCTTTTTCTCCAGACTTTAAGGCATTCTTAAGGTACGCCCTGTATTATGAAGCCATAAAACAACTGCTCAATGAGCATTCATAATATAAAAGCGAAATTACAAAGGGAGTTGATCGTATGTTGTACATTCTTACTGAAGTTTTATTGTCCATTGCTGCTTGCTATGTAGTCGGCAAATTCTTTATATGGGTCCAGACCGAACATCAAAGCATCGAAGGAGTCGAATGCGACTAAACATATGAAGCTAAAAATGTTCACAAAGATCACCCGCCCGGAACCCCCTCCGAGCGGGTGATCTGTTTACTTCTCGATTTTGAACAGTTTAGCTGTAATGAAAAAAGCAGAATCCTAAGATTCTGCTTTCCTCATTTAAAGTCTCTTTGACTGTCTTTTAAATCTTATCCTTATTAAGCGAATAAATCTATTCCGCTTAGCCCTGCATAATCTTTGTGAAATAGTGTTCTTTAGCATAAGCAAAATGCTTGATAAACCGGTCCGCCGCCTCTTTGCTGATGTCACGCTCCGGATAAAGCGGCATCTGGTAAGCGATGTCAACGGCCCTCCGGTCTCTTGCCATCATACACACCACCACGCAGACGACACCCACCAGGAAGGTGATGGAGGTGACGGCGAAGGGCGATACCGTGTCCGGGATGCAGGCGAAAATCACCACTTCTGTGGACCAGCAAAATGTCACACATAAAAGGCATAGATTTGCCTGTAAATAATTCATATGAACTCCCGCTTTACAATTTTATAGCTCATAGACTTTATTCCCGTGTTCCGAAATGATCCGGATCAGGTCATCGGTCTTGATCCACACCGTCGCGGTATTATCATTCGGATGGACTCCCACCAGTCCGGATCCCTCCCGAAAAGTACGGTCGATATACAAAGCCACTTTGTTTTCTTCGTCATTTAAAAGCCCGAAAGGAGTGACTGCGCCTGGGATCAACCCCAGGATCGACATCAGTTCATCCGGCTGGACAAATGACAGGGGCCTAGTCTCAAATCTCTTTCGAAACTGCTTCAGATCGACCCGTTGATCGCCTTTTACGGTGATCAGATAATAGTTTCGTCTTCTATCATCCCGGATAAACAGGTTCTTCGCATCGGCATCCGGGTAGGGAAGTTCGATCGCTTCCAACTCCTCCATATTGAACACCGCCGGGTGCTCCGTCACTTCATACCAAATGCCTTTTTCACTCAACAAATCATAGATGTCCTGCTTATCAAACATGCGTCGATCCTCCCGTTCTATTCCTTGTATTATATCGTATGTACAAAAGTCCGTATGGTCATGGTGGAAGTATAGTCCTGCATTTTTAAAACGTCACGGTCTTCGGTGCCTCCGTAAAGGACGCAAATGTCGCCGTGGCATCCTTGAAATACAACACTTCTGTATTGTCGTCTTCCGGGTCATACATCGCCTTCAGGTCTGGGTGCTTGTCCAACATATCTCGCTTGGCTTCCACCCGGTCATTCCGTACCAGTGTCCCTGTCAACCGCAGCCACACCCGACCGTCAAAGGCCGAAAGCTCCACCCAGCGTGTTGATCGACCAGGATACACTCAGACGGTTTTTCTCGTTGATCTCTTTCAGCAGATCCAGGTCTCGCAGCACCAAGTCGGACTTCGTGCAGATCAGGATATCTGCGCCACTGTCCTTCAGTTCTCCCAGGATCTTTCTTGTCCTGCCATAGGTCTCTTCCTGTGGAAGATACCCGTCTGTGACCGTGCCTATAATGACTTTCTGCCCTGCGTATTTCTCCGGCTTCTTGATCTCAGGCCACTCTTTCACATCCAAAAAAGTCCCCCATTCCTCCTGATGCCCAGTAAACCGCTTCATAAACGATGCATAGCAATACTTACAGCCATGAGTGCATCCAACATAAGGATTTACGGCGTACCCTCCGAGAGGGCCGTTCGATTTGGTCATGACACTCTTGGTTTCCACTCGTCCTATTTTGATCGTGAAATCAGCTTCTTTAATCAATGTCATTCTCTCCCCTTTCACTTTACCATAAGCAATGCTGACAACAAAGGCGAATAAAGCATATAATGCTTTTCTACTCTGCCTGGATATAGCTTGTTCAGGTTTTCCCATGTATCATATTCCGTATTCATAAACATCCCGTGCTCACCGTTCTCATAATCATAGGTCTCTACATATCCCGTATAAGACAGAGCATCGGCTTCATCATCCGCGCTTTCGGCAAACCAATTTGTGGCCTCGAAATAGATGTACTCTATT
>JAFWFI010000177.1 GCA_017515705.1 Bacillota bacterium | reverse complement strand
GAACCGTCTTCACGGCGATTTCCGCCGCCCGCTGTTGGGGGAAACCGAAGACGCCGGTGGAAATGCAGCAGAATGCAATGGACCGAAGGCCTTTTTCTTCCGCCAGCGCCAGGCAGGATTTATAGCAGGAAGCGAGCAGTTTTTCCTCCTCAGGGGTCAGGCTGCCGCTGACGATCGGTCCGACGGTGTGGATCACGTATTTACAGGGCAGATTGTAGGCAGGAGTGATTTTGGCCTGTCCCGTTGGCTCGTCGTGCCCCTGCAGACGCATCATCTCCGCACAGGCGTTCCGGAGCTGGACCCCCGCATAAGTGTGGATGCAGTTGTCGATGCAATTGTGGCAGGGTCGGTAGCAGCCGGTCATACCGGAATTGGCGGCGTTGACGATGGCATCGCATTCAAGGGTCGTGATGTCTCCCTGCCAGAGGTAGATTCCCGGCTCCGACGGCTCCAGACCGGATAATTTGGTGAGGCCTTTTTTCCGCATTTCTTCCTGAAGGTATTCGTCCTGCACCGTCAGAAAACATTCGTTGATCTTCCCCGGGGGACGGACGTTGAAGAGGGAGCGCAGCAGCTGTTTTTGATCCGTCTGTCCGGAGGGGATTTCGATTTCGCTGTATTCCGGCTGTTCGTCCAGAAGGGTCCGGATCAGGAACAGCCTTTTTTCTGTTTGATTCATATTTTCACCTGATTTCTTTAGGCTTCAGTTAATCACGGATATTTGGTAATATTATACACCTCGCCGGAGAAGGGAACAAGTTCTTTATCCATTGTGACGGTGAAGACTTCCCTCAAGCCTGCGATACAGATTGATTGGAGAAAAAGAAAAGGGATTGTTTCTTTTTCCTTTCAGTTACGATATAATGGAAAATAAGTAACAGAAGAGGAGAAACGAAGATGAAAAAAGCCTGCATACTGAAAGCCAGCCCCCGGAAGAAGGGGAATACTTATTCCCTGCTGGAACCGGTGGTGAAAAAACTGGAAGAGGGCGGATGCAGATGCCGGGAATTCGACCTGTATGAAATGGAGGTCCTTCCCTGCCTGGCCTGCCGGGGCTGCCAGCAGGACTGGTCCGCAGCCAACTGCGTGCGCCGGGACGATATGGGACCGGTGTTTGAGGCGGTGATGGAAAGCGACCTGATCATCTTTGCTTCCCCGATTTACGCCTGGTACTGTACGGCGCCTCTGAAGGCGGCCATGGACCGGATGGTCTACGCCTTCAACAAGTATTACGGACCGGAAAAAGGCCCTGCGATCTGGGCCGGAAAATCCGTGGCCATCGTGACCACCTGCGGGTATAAACCGGAGAAGGGCACCGATCTGTTCGAGGAAGGCGTTCGGCGGTACTGCAAGCATTCCGGGCTGGAATACATCGGAAAGCTGGCGGAACGGCATCTGGGGTATGACGTGGAATTCATGGATGAGGAAAAGCAGCGGCATGCGGAAGAGTTTGCGGATGCTCTGCTGAAAAGGAGTGTGTAGAAGCATGAATGATTTCACGATCCGGCCAGCCCGGATGGAAGACGTCCCGCTGATCCTGGCTTTGATAAAGGAATTGGCGGATTACGAAAATATGCTGGATCAGGTGACCGCTACGGAGGAGATACTGAAGGAATGGCTGTTTGAAAAGAAAACCGCTGAAGTGCTGATTCCCCAGGTGGGAGACAGCCCCATCGGCTACGCCCTTTTCTTCCATAACTTTTCCACCTTCCTGGGGAAGGGCGGATTGTATCTGGAGGATGTCTATATCCGTCCGGAGTACCGGGGAAACGGTTATGGAAAAGCGGTATTCCGGGAACTGGCCCGAATCGCGGAAGAACGGGGATGCGGCCGCCTGGAATGGGTCTGCCTGGACTGGAACCAGCCCAGTATCGATTTTTACCTGTCCATGGAGGCGGAACCCCAGGGGGAATGGACCATCTACCGCCTGACGGGCGAAACTCTGCACAATGTGGCGAAAGGGGAAGAGATATGACAGATGTTTTTATTATAGGAAAAGGACCGGCGGGAATCTCCGCGGCGCTGTATACCATCCGGGCCGGATTCAGCACGACGGTGACCGGCAAGGACATGGGGGCGCTGGGGAAAGCCGACCGGATCGATAATTATTACGGGTTCGCCGAAGGGATCACGGCGGGCGAACTCTTTGAAAACGGGATCAAAGGAGCGGAGCGCCTGGGCGTAACCGTGCTGTCGGAGGAAGTCCTCGACATCGGTTTTGCGGACGGGGCGTTCAAAATCACCACGGACCGGGGCCTTCACGAGGCCCGGACGCTGATCCTGGCCTCCGGCGCCAGCCGGAAAGTGCCTCCGGTGAAAGGTCTGAAGGAATTGGAAGGCCGTGGCGTCAGTTACTGCGCAGTCTGCGACGGATTCTTCTTCCGTCAGAAGGATGTCTGCGTCATCGGCAACGGGCGGTATGCGGTGAGCGAAGCCCTGCACCTGACACCGACTTCTGCGAAGGTCACCGTGCTGACGGGCGGAAGGGAACTGGAAGCGGATGCGAAGGAACTGCTGGAGGAAGCGGTGAAAAACGGGACGGAAAACCTGTTCGTCGAGAACGCAAAAGTCTCGGAAGTCACCGGTGATCCCATGGTGGAACGCGTGGTGCTGGAAGACGGACGCAGCATTGAGGCCAGTGGCGTATTCATCGCGGAAGGAACGGCTTCGGCCACAGATCTGGCGAGAAAGCTGGGGGCTGCGGGACCGGACGGGAAGCTGATGCTGAACGAGGACATGTCCACCTTCGTGCCGGGATTCTTCGCGGCGGGAGACTGCACCGGCGGACTCCTTCAGGTGGCGAAGGCCGTGGCGGACGGGGCGATTGCCGGAACCGCCGCCGGGAAATACCTCAGGAGTATCGGGAAGAAAGCATAGCAGGCGGTAAGGATCGAAAGCATCCGGCCGAAATGCTTTATCATACAGTATTATTATTAACAAATAAAAAACCAAAAAGGAGGTCAACATGGAGAAATTCTTCAAACTAGGTGAGCGCGGCTCGAACATCCGGACAGAGTTCGTGGCAGGCGTGACGACATTTATGACGATGGCCTACATCCTGGCGGTTAATCCGTCCCTGCTGGGCGCGTCCGGCATGGATACCGGGGCGATCTTCACGGCGACGGCTCTGGCGTCCGCCTTTGCATCGTTCCTGATGGGGTTCATCGCCAATCTGCCCTTCGTCCTTTCTGCCGGTATGGGATTGAACGCATTCTTCTCCTACACCGTCGTTCTGGGCATGGGCTACAGTTGGGAAGTTGCCCTGACTGCGGTCTTCGTGGAAGGCATCATTTTCATTGTCCTTTCCCTCGCCAAAGTCCGGGAAGCGATTTTCAACATGGTGCCGGGAACCCTGAAGGTAGCGGTTTCCGTCGGTATCGGTTTGTTCATCACCTTCATCGGGCTGCAGAATGCCGGCATCGTTGTAGGCAGTGATTCGACCCTGGTGTCGATCCTGAGCCTGAAAGAAACAATGCAGACCGGGACTTTCCACCACGAAGGCATCACGGTTCTTCTGGCGGTGGTAGGCACGCTGATCACGGGTATTCTGGTCGCCCGGAAAATCAAGGGTAATATCCTGATCGGTATTTTCGCCACCTGGATCCTCGGGATGATTTGTCAGGCATTCGGCTTTTATGTACCGGAACCGGATGCGGGCTGGTTCAGCCTGTTCCCGTCGGGCATCGTTTCCGCACCGGCGTCGCTGGCTCCGACCTTTTTCAAATTGGATTTCCATTCCATTCTGAATCCCAATTTCCTGATCGTGGTCTTTGCATTTCTCTTTGTGGACCTGTTTGATACACTGGGCACGCTGATCGGATGCGCTACCCGGAGCAATATGCTGGATGAAAACGGGAAGCTTCCGGGAATCAAGGGCGCATTGATGGCAGACGCCGTGGGCACCACCGTTGGGGCCTGCCTGGGTACGTCCACCATCACGACTTACGTTGAATCCACCGCCGGTATCATGGAAGGCGGCCGCACGGGTCTGACAGCGATCTTCAGCGGAATCTTCTTCCTGCTGGCCTTATTCTTCTCGCCGCTGTTCCTGGCGATCCCGGGCTTTGCAACGGCGCCCGCGCTGATCATCTGCGGTTTCCTGATGCTGCAGCAGGTTTCCAAGATTACCTGGAACGATCCCTGTGAAGCGCTTCCGGCATTCTTCTGCATCGTGGCGATGCCCCTGATGTACTCCATCTCCGAAGGTATCTGCATGGGCATCATCAGTTACGTGGTGATCAATGTATTTGCCGGACATAGAGACAGGATCAGCATCGGTATGTATATCCTGGCAGCGGTATTCGTATTGAAGTACTTCCTGATCTGATCGGAATGGTAGGTTTTCATGAAATACGATTTTGACGAAATCATTGACCGCACCCATACCAATGCGCTGAATACCGATGGGTTCCGGCAGTACATTTTCAAGGCCGGACCCGACAAGGTATTCCCATACAAGGACGAGGAATTCATCCGCATGTGGGTCGCCGACATGGAGTTTGCCGTGGCCCCGGAGATCCGGGAAGCCCTGAAGGAACGGATCGACCGGCAGATCTTCGGCTACACCGGCGTGTATGACGATGAATACTATCACTCCTTCTTGAAATGGTGCGTGGATCATTACGACTGGTCCTTCCCGCAGGAAGAGCTGACCTTTTCCCCGGGAATCATTCCCGCTTTGTTCCAGCTGGTGGAGACTCTCTGCACGAAGGATGAAAAGGTGCTGATCAGCACCCCTTCCTACGGATATTTTGCCCATGCGGCAAACTACAGCGGTGTGGGAATCCTGACGAATCCCCTGAAACGGGACGACGCCGGACATTTCACCATGGACCTTCAGGATCTGGAGCAGAAGGCTTCCGATCCGGCTGCAAAGGTGCTCATCTTCTGCAATCCCCACAATCCCACGGGAAGAATGTGGACGGAAGAGGAACTGGGCGCCGTGGCGGAAATTGTGGAGAAATACAACCTGTGGATCATCTCAGACGAGATCCACTGCGACCTGATCCGGTCCGGGAAGAAGCACATCCCCATGGCGAAGGTCATGGAGGATTATCCGAAGCTGGTCACCTGCATGTCCGCCAGCAAGACCTTCAATATGGCGGGGCTGCAGTTTTCCAACATCATCATCCGCGACCCGGCGCTTCGCAGGACATTCAAGCGCGCGGACAAGATCGGCGGGTTCGTGAATCCGCTGTCGATGACCGCCCAGAAAGCCGCCTACGACGTTGGCGGGGAATGGCACGAAGAGATGAAGGCGTACCTGGATGAGAATTTCCGCTGCCTGAAAGACTTTCTGAAAGTCTACCTTCCGGAGGCGGTAATGGAGGTCCCGGAGGCCACTTATCTGGCATGGGTGGACCTGTCAGCCTACTTTGACGAGGAGGACGACCTCCCCGAATTCTTCGCCTACAAAGCCGGCGTGCTGCTGGAAGGCGGGGATGCGCTCTTTGTCGGCAATGCCAACCGCTTTGTCCGGCTGAACCTGGCCATGCCCCGGGAACTCGTCCAGACGGGTCTGGAGCGGATGCGGGATGCGATCCTGGCAAAGTGAATAAAACAGGAGGAAACCATGAAGTATTATATCTTAGAAGGTAATATGAAACCTGATGTCCCCACGGGGCCGGAGTTCAAAAAAATCCTGGATGCGCATCATGCGTTTATGGTGCCTTATTTCCAAGCAGGCAAAATCCTGACTTCCGGGCCGCTGGTCGGCGGACGGGGCGGCGTAATTCTCCTCCGGCTGGAAGATGATGAAGCCGTGGAGGACTTCATCGCAGCGGATCCCTTTGCCCAGTCCGGCATACAGGAATACCGAATCCGTCAGTTTAACGTATTCCAGATCCAGGAATACGCCAAAGCCTGGACGGAGTAGGGCGGCAGGAAAACCCGTGAATAATGGCATAACAAAACCCCGCGTGAAAACGCGGGGTTTGCTTTTGCCGATGCCGCAGTGATGCGGCCGGTGTTTGCTTATTTGTCGCCGCGGTACAGGAAGGTGACGATCTG
>JAFWFI010000027.1 GCA_017515705.1 Bacillota bacterium | reverse complement strand
TCAGGGCGTGACCCTGGGGGCGCTGTCCACCCGGAAAGGCCAGCAGCTGAGAGGAATGAAGCGTCATCCCACCATCGGCAACAATGTCACGATTTACGCCAATACGACTGTCCTGGGAGGCGACACCGTCATCGGCGACGGCGCCGTCATCGGCGGCAACTCCTTCCTGGTGACCTCCGTGGACGCCGGGATCCAGGTCAGCATCAAGAGCCCGGAACTGGAATTCAGCGACGGGCGGCACCTGGAAAAACAGCCGAAACCCCAGGAGGAATACTGGGATTGGGAGATCTAATCTTCCAGCCAGCACTGATCCTCTTTTGGTTCGATCACAAATACCCGGTTACTGTTGGCCGGGTATTTTGAATTGTTGTACTTCATCATCAGATGGCTTTCGTCCAGCATCCCGACGATCTCGATCTTGCCGCTGTGGTGGCTCATCACGTATTTAACGCATTTTCCCTGGCCGCTCTGACGGCTCCGGGCGGCGTCGACGACCCGGATCCCCTTCAGCAGCGGGACCTGGAAACGGTGCCCCAGTCCGGCGACCGGCCGGCACTGGAAAATGTAATAGGGGATCGCACCGATGGCAGTGAGTTTCCGAAGCAGATCGCAGAGGATCTCTTCCGAATCGTTCACGTCCCGCATCAGCACGGTCTGGTTTTTCACCACGATGCCCCGGCGCACCAGTTCCCGGACCGCCCGGGTGGATTCCGGCGTGATTTCCCGGGGATGGTCGAACTGGGTCACCACGTAGATCTGCTTGATTCGGTTGTATTCCTCCAGCATCTGCAGGAATTCTTCGTCTTCATAGATCCGCGCGGGGAAGACCACCGGGACCCGGGTGCCGAACCGGATCAGGTCCAGCTGGTCCATGCCGGAAAACAGCTCCAGGTATTTTCGGATCACCTTGTTGTCATTCAGCAGAGCATCACCCCCGGAGATCAGCACATTGTTGATTTCCGGGTGTTTTTTTACATATTCGGCTGCAGTTTCCGGGCTTTTCACCGATTCTTTTCGAGCTTCCCGTCCCACCAGGCGCTTCCGGAAGCAATGCCGGCAGTACATGGCGCAGCGCTGGGTGGACAGGATCATGGCTGTGGGTTCGTATTTGTGCTGGATGCCCTGTATGACCGTGTTGGAGGCTTCGTTGCTGGGATCAAAGGTCCCATGCAGGTCCAGCTCTTCCAAAGAAGGCACGGCCATTTTTCGGACAGGGTCATCCGGGTCATTCCAGTCGATCAGGGAAAAGTAGTAAGAAGGGATGCTCATGGGGAACTGTTGAAGGATCGGCCGGAGAAGGCAGGCATCCTCTTCCGACAAGCCGGGTTCTCGGATCAGATCGTCGATCCCGGTGATGTTTTTTCGAAGTTCATCTTTCCAGTTCATCGGAGTACCTCACATATATTTTGTTTACATAATAGATTTACATAATTATTATTATCTTCATTATAACGGAATCCTGGAGAAAGTCAACAGTTGTCGATAAACGTCCCGGAGAATGCCGGGGATCCCTTCGCCGGAGACCGGCGGGAAGCAGGCTTTTTCATTGACGTAAAAAAACCGATGTGATACAATATTCTATCCGATGTTTTTCGGAAAAGCATTGCATCCACGCCTGTTAAGGGCCAAAGATACATAAAGAAAGGAAAATGAGATGAGACCGATTTCCAGTAATGAATTAAGAGAGTTATACCTGAATTTCTTTAAAGAAAAGGGACACGCCATCATCCCCTCGGCATCCCTGATCCCGGAAAACGACCCCACGGTCCTGTTTACCACCGCGGGCATGCATCCGCTGGTGCCCTATCTCCTGGGCGAAAAACACCCGGAAGGCACCCGGCTGACCGACGTGCAGAAGTGCGTCCGGACCGGCGATATCGACGATGTGGGCGATGCGTCCCACTGCACCTTCTTCGAGATGCTGGGGAACTGGTCCCTGGGCGATTATTTCAAGGACGAACAGATTAAATGGAGTTATGAATTCCTGACGGATGAGAAATACCTGGGCATTCCTTCCGACCAGCTGGCCGTCACCTGTTTTGAGGGCGACCAGGATGCGCCGAAGGACGAATACTCCGCTGCCCGTTGGGAAGAAGCAGGCATCAAAAAGGAAAACATCTACTTCCTGCCCAAGAAGGACAACTGGTGGGGACCGGCGGGACTGACCGGACCCTGCGGACCTGACAGCGAAATGTTCCTGATCCGGCGGCCCAAGTGCGGACCGGACTGCAATCCGGGCTGCAGCTGCGGCGCCTTCCTGGAAATCTGGAACGACGTATTCATGGAATACAATAAAGTGGGAGAGGGACAGTTTGAACCCCTGGCCCAGAAAAACGTGGACACCGGCATGGGGCTGGAGAGAGTTACCTGCGTCATGAACGGCAAGGAAAGCGTTTATGACACCGACCTCTTCGAGGACGCCATCAAGGTCATCGAAGGACTGACCGGCAAAAAGTACGGGGAAGACGAGGAAGTCACACGGGCATTCCGGATCATTCTGGACCACACCCGGACCGCCACCATGATGATCGGCGATCGGAAGGGCATCACTCCCTCCAATGTGGACCAGGGTTATGTTCTGAGAAGGATCATCCGCCGGGCGGTGCGTTACGGCCGGAACATCGACCTGCCGGACGGCAGCCTGAAAGACGTGGCTCAGGCCTTCATCGACAAGTACAAAGGCGCTTATCCGGAACTGATCGAGAATGAAGCCAAGATCAAGGAAGAACTGCAGAAAGAAGAGACGAAGTTCCAGAAGACCCTGCAGAAGGGGCTGAAGGAATTCGGCAAGGCGGCTGATAAAGCTGAAGGCGGCATCATCGACGGCGTCACCGTTTTCCATTTATATGATACCTACGGTTTCCCGGTGGAGATCACCGAAGAACTGGCCACGGAAAAAGGCCTGAAGATCGACCGGGAAGGTTATGAAAAATCCTTCGCCGAACACCAGAGCAAGAGCAAAGCCGGCGCGGAAGGCAAATTCGCGGCGGGCCTGGCGGACCACCAGGAAGAAACCGTCAAGCTCCACACCGCCACCCATCTGCTGCAGGCGGCGCTGCAGAAGGTCCTGCCGGAGGAAGACATTAAGCAGAAGGGCTCCAACATCACGGCGGAGCGGCTGCGTTTCGACTTCTCCTGTTCCCGTCCGGTAACGAAAGAGGAACAGAAGCAGGTGGAAGACCTGGTGAACGAAGTCATCGCTCAGGACGTACCGGTGGTCATGGAGGAAATGCCCATGGCGGAAGCAGCGGAAAGAGGCTTCTTCGGCGTCTTCGAGAGCAAGTACGGCGAACGGGTCAAGACCTATACGATCGGCGATTTTTCCAAGGAGATCTGCGGCGGCCCCCATGTGGAGCACACCGGGGTTCTGGGAACCTTCAAGATCAAGAAGGAACAGTCCTCCAGTTCCGGCGTCCGTCGGATCAAGGCGGTGCTGGTGCCAAAAGAATAACGAACAGAATCCAAACCCCTGCGCGGGAGAAGCGCGGGGGTTTTTTGTGTTTTGCGGCACGTCAGCTGACCGCCGGCTGCTTCAATAATCAACGAAATTCGATAAAAAATCGGTGGACTTTACCGGGAAGGAGAATTACAATATAAGGTGGAGAAAAAGTGAGTTAAAGAAAAAAGAAAGAAAAGAAAAAGGAGAAAAAACTGAATGACTTTAGAAGACGTGACAATGATAGTGACCTTTTTCGGCGGACTTGGAATGTTTTTATACGG
>JAFWFI010000176.1 GCA_017515705.1 Bacillota bacterium | reverse complement strand
GTATACGTATGACCCCAGCGGCGTCGGGTTCTATAACCCGATCACGGTTTCCGATTACCGGGACCCGGTGAATGCCGTTTGGGATTATTACGGACATGGCGCTGACGGGAAGGACTCCCGCGTATATCTTTCCTGGATCGAAGTGACGAAGGATATCCTGAAACAGGCAGGTTCGCAGGGTTCCGCTTCCGCTGTTTCTTTCAGTGACGTGCCGGAGAATGCCTGGTATGCCGATGCCGTGGCCTGGGCGGTAGCGAACGGTGTCACCAATGGGACATCGGATACGGAGTTTTCACCGGATCGTACCTGTACCAGAGGCCAGTTGGTCACTTTTCTGTGGCGGGCGGCAGGTCAGCCGAAAGCCGGAGAGGAGGATCCGGGATTCTTCGATGTGGGAGAGGAATACTATACCCCGGCAGTAGCCTGGGCGGTAGAGCAGGGTATCACTACCGGCATCGGAGAGGGCCGGTTCGCACCGAATCAGGTCTGTACCCGCGCTCAGGTCGTGACGTTTCTGCACCGATTTGCCGGAGACCCCGGGGAGGAAGGGGATTCCGCCTTTCGCGATGTGCCGGCGGATTCCTGGTATTCCGAAGCAGTGAGCTGGGCGGTGGCGAACGACATCACCCAGGGAACGGGGAATGAGTGCTTCAGCCCGGATGCGGGCTGTACCCGTGCTCAGATCGTGACGTTTTTATACCGGTTCATGGAGTAAGAGTGTATCAATGATGGATGTTTTGAAGCAAATCAGGCAAACCGCCCCGGCACAATGCCGGGGCGGTATTAATGTGGGGAAAAGGGGGTTCCCACGAATCTGTATGGAAAGGCTTATCTGGGTCCGGACAGGCCTGAAACCGGTATCCGGCAAAGAGACCGGAAAATCGAATACAGGGACACGAATACGGCGGCCCACTCCAGTCTTCCGATCAGCATCCCGGCCATGATCACCCACAGAGTGGGGGCCGGAGCCGAAGCAGTGAGTCCGTTCGACAGCCCGACGGTCCCCAGCGCCGATGTGAATTCAAAGGCAGCCCGTGACACGGAGCAGTCTGCGGTCCAGCTTACCAGGAAAATCCCTCCTGCCAGAATCAGCAGATACACCATCAGGAATGAAAAGGTATCGGACAGGGTTTGTCTGTCGATGGGATGGTCTTCCTGATTTCGCCGAAAGGTGTTGTCCGTAACGTTCCGGGGAGAGTCCACGCGATCGTGCAGCCCTGTGGCCGTGACCTTCAGCAGGATGACTCCCCGCATCAGCTTGATTCCGCCGGCCGTGGAACCGGCGCATCCTCCCACGATCATCAGTACCGGCAGCAGGGCCAGGGCAGGCCCGGGCCACTGGGAATAATCCATCAGGCTGTATCCGGTGGTGGAGAATGTCGTTACCACGCCGAACAAGGCCTGGTGGAAGCTTTCCGGGAGGCTCATCGGACCGCGCTGCCACAGAATCACCGATATGGGCAGGGTAAAGACCAGGAGCAGTCCGGCCATCAGACGGATCTCACTTTCCTGCCAGATTTTGCGGAACTGCCTGCGCAGGATCAGCAGAATCACGTAGAAGTTCGTTGCACCCAGGAGCATCTGGATGATCGTGATGATCTCTGCCGGCCGGTTGCGGAAGGCTCCGATGCTGCCGTCCTGTGTGGAAAACCCTGCTGTGGACAGCGCAGACATGCTGTGGCACAGGGCATCGAAGGCCGGAATGCCGGCCAGGATATAGCAAAGGGTCCCGGCTCCCAGCAATCCCAGGTAGATCCGGATGATCAGCCGGGCGGAGTCCATGAGGTTGGGCATCAGTCGGTCCACGTGCCCTTCCGCACTGTAAAAACTCATGGCGGTTTTCCGCCGGACGATGGTGGTGACCAGGATGATAAAACCCAATCCGCCGAAATATTGCATCATGCTCCGTTGGAACAGGAGGATGTGGGGAAGACGGGAAGGGATCATCACTGTCAGTCCCGTGGTTGTCCATCCGCTGACGGATTCGAACAGCGCTCGGGTAAAGGTCAGTTCCCCGCTTGCCCAGAATGGGACAGCGCCCAAAAGAGAGAGGTAGATCCAGGCAAACAGCACCGGCGTGCTGCCGTGCAGGGCCAGGATACGCCGTCCGGAAAGGGTGTCCGGTGTACGCATTGTGCCGTAGCAGAGCACGATGCCCGAAACCAGGGACAGGACTGCCGGGGCTGCATAATATACCCAGAAGCCTTTCTCTTCCGGGTAGAACGGCAAAAGAAATAATGGTACCAGCATGATTCCTCCGGCCAGTACCATCAGTTTTCCATAAATGCTGCCGCTAAGAAGCATTCTTTTTATCGTTTCCAATTTTCTTTCATCTCCCTGTCAGCACGCGAGCCGCTGCCTGTTCCTGTTCTTCCGAAACGATCAGGATCAACTGGTCGTTTTCCGCCAGGCGGGTGTCGCCCCGGGGGACCAGGCTCCGGCTGTCCCGCAGGATGCAGCCGATAATGGTATCTCTCGGAAGTTTCAGTTCCCACAGCTTTTTTCCGGCGGAAGGAGCACCCTTTGGAAGGGTGATCTGGACCACGTGGACTTTGCCGCCGGCTACGGGCATGACGGAAGTGATGTCCTCTTTCAGCGCCTGCTGTTCGATGATCCCGGTGATGGTGGCGATGGCGCACACCACGGAATCCACGCCCATTTGCCGGAAGAATTCCGTTTTTCCGGGGTCGGAAACCAGGGAAACGGTCTTTTTCACATGAAATTTTTTCTTGCACAGTTCACAGATCACCAGGTTGTCTTCATCCCGGGGCGTCAGCGCAATGACGATGTCCGCATGATGGACTTCCGCATCTTCCAGCACGAAGGGTTTCGTGCCGTCTCCGTGGTAGACTTTCAGGGAATCGATTTTCGCCAGTTCCCGGCATTGATCCATATTCTGATTGATGGCGGATACCCGGTAATGGTTCAGTATCAGCGATTTTGCCAGAAGCCGGGTTTCGTCGAATCCGCCAATCAGGAATACCGACTTTTTCATGATTCGGGAACCTCCGGACCGGTGCCCATGATCTTCTCGACTTCGTGAGCCGAGAGGACCGCCGGACAGATGGTGTCGATCCCGAATTCCTGGTAAACGCATTCCCGTTCCGGGTCATACAAACGGGCGATGACTTTATCGACCTGGTAGACTTCTTTGGCAACCTGTGCAATGAATATATTGGAATTGTCGTTGTTGGTAACGGCGATGACCGAGTGCGCCCGATTCAGATCGGCTTCGTTTCGCAGCATCATCTCGGCGGCATCCCCCACCAGGAAGAATCCGCTGAAAGAAGGGGACAACTTCCGGAAGGAATCCCGATCTTTGTCAATAACGATGACGCTTTCTCCTTCGTCAGACAGGGTATTCGCCAGATTAGCACCCAACCGGCCGCAGCCGGCGATTACGGTCACGTCGTTTTTTTTGTTTTTCACCCTTTTCATTTTTACGGCCTCCTCATCGTTTCTTTTCAGGATTATCATAGCAAAAATCCTGTGAGAATGTTGTGAGAAATGGGCCGTTGGTGTGAGAATGCCGTGTTGATTTACTGGTCCAGGAGACGGTAGCCGACACCGATTTCCGTGATGATGTATTCCGGCTTGGCGGGATTTTTTTCGATCTTCCGGCGGAGCCCTGCCATCAGAGACCGCAGTGCCTGGGTGTCGCTGCCATAGCCCTTGCCCCACAGAACCTCGATGATGGATTTGGTGGTGAGGACTTTACCGATGTTTTGGAAGAAGTATTCCAGAAGCTGATACTCCATCGGGGTCACGTGGAGCTCCTTCTCCGCCAGATAGACCAGCCTTTTGTTGAGGTCGATCCGCAGTTCACGGACTTCCGAGCCGCCGGAGTCTTCCTGTCGGATCTGGTTCTTCAGATGCCGCTCGGCGACCCGAATCCGGGCCATCAGTTCAGTTGCGGAAAAGGGCTTGGTCAGGTAATCGTCCGCGCCGGCATCCAGGGCGGCGATCTTTTCGCTTTCCCGGTCCCGGGCAGATACGACGATGATGGGCATCTGGGATTCGAGCCGGACTGTTCGGATAACTTCCTTTCCGTCCATATCCGGCAGGCCCAGGTCCAGGATCATGATGGCGGTATTCTCTTCCCGGGCTTTTCGGATGGCTTCTTCCCCGTTTGAAGCGGTGATGCAGGAGTACCCTTCATGCTTCAGGGCGTAATCGATGAAGCTTTGGATCTGCAGGTCATCTTCCGCGGTCAAAATGTTCTGGTTCATAGGTTTCTCCTCCGTAGGGCAGGGTGAATTCAAATTCGGCGCCTTGTTTGTCTGCCCGGTTTCGCGCATGTATCGTGCCTCCGTGAGCATGGATGATGGTCTCGCAAATGGCAAGGCCCAGACCGACTCCCCTCGCAAAATAGGGTTTGTTGCTGCCGGAGGTATAGAACTTTTCAAAGATGTACGGAAGATCTTCTTCCGAGATTCCGTCTCCCTCGTCCTGTACGCGGATTCGCTGAAGGCGGGCCTTCGAATCGTTTTCCACCAGGATTCGGATCTGCCGGTCGGGTGGCGTATGCTTGATCGCATTATCCATCAGGTTGATCAGTACCTGCTCGATCAGCTTGGCATCCATTGGCACCAGGAGAAACTCTTCGGGGAATTCCACATCGATATCGTACTGGGGGGCGTGTCCCCGAACCCGCTCGATGGCGCTGCCGATGATTTCTTCCAATGCTTCCGGTTGTTTTTTCAGTTCCAGTTCCTCGTCCTGGATCCGGGTCAGGTTTAATATGTTTTCCACCATGGAGTGGAGCCACTGGGCGTCGGACTGGATGCGTCGGGTCAGATCAATGGCTTCCGGGTCTTTCTGCTTCCCCAGCAGGATCTCGGAAGTCCCGATGATCCCGGTGAGAGGCGTCCGGATATCGTGGGAAATGGCCCGGAGAAGATTAGCCCGGTAGCGTTCCTTCACGATTTCCTCCCGGGAATGGATTTCCTGCCGGATAAAGCGGAACCGATCGACCGCCATGGCCACACTGTCCACCATGGAGTGGATCAGTTCCTGAAGGTCTCTGTCCTCAATATCGATATCTTCCCGGGCGATCCGGATGATCCCCAGGGTCCCATCTTTCCCATACAGCGGGAAATCGTAAAATTCATCGGTTTCATCATATGGCGTTCGCAGTTCATTGATCCGCCACCGGAGTTCTTCCGCCTTTTCGGTCCGCCTGCGCAGCTCTCTCTGTTCCGGTCTTTTGGTACGGAAAATATAGGTGTTCTCCGGATTACCGGTTTCATCAAAGTACAGACAGCCGACGCTGACTTCCAGGACGTCTCCGATGGAACGAACCGCAATGTCGGCGATCTCCTCGGCATCCCGGGCATCTGTAAGGTGGTTGGTCAGGTTGTTGATGGCCCGGATCTCCGACTCCTTCTTCTGTGCATGGTGGGCCTCCCGCTGGATTCGGGAAGTCAGGATACTGGTAATCAATGCGGTGACCAGCATTGTGACAAAGGTGATGTAGTAGTTCGGGTCGTTGACAGATAAAGTGAAGCGGGGCTCTGAGAAGAAGTAGTTGAAAGTGAAGGTCGTGGCCACAGAGAAGAATAATCCGTACAGAAAGCGCTTTGTGCTCCAGACAATCAGAAGGATCGCCAGGAGATAGACGACTACGACGTTGGTGTCCGGAAAGCCCATGATATGAAACAGATATCCGACGAAGGAAGCGCCGGCGAAGATGCCCAGGGAAATCAGCAGCGCCGTGAATCTCCCCGGTTTGCGGCTTACGGCCGGTCCGATGTTATCAGACATGACAGGACCTCCTTTCGTTTTCTCGGATTATTTAACCTTACTATACTGTTTCTCTGTGTTCTTTTCAAGGGCTTTTCGAAGCAAAATTTGACAGTCCTGTGTGCACTGGGTATAGTAAAGGCAGGAGAGTGAGAAAATGAACGAACTTCTGAAGCAGATCCGAAATACCGTCCGGCAGCACGAACTGATCGAAGCCGGGGACAGCGTGGTCGTGGGGTTTTCCGGCGGCCCGGATTCGCTGTGCCTGCTGTATTCCCTGTGGATCTTGCGGGAAGAACTGGGGATCCGGACTCTGGCGGCGGTCCACGTGAATCACCTGTACCGGGGAGAATCGGCCTTCGCCGATGAAGCCTTTTGTGAAGAATTTTGCCGGCAGCGGCACATCCGGTTCCGGGCGGTCCGGGCTGACGTGGAAAAACTGGCGAAGGAATGGAAGGTCGGAACGGAAGAAGCCGGCCGGAAGGTCCGTTACGGTGCCTTTGCCCAGATGGCGGAGGAGCTGGGCGGTGCGAAAATCGCTGTAGCCCACAACCGAGAGGACCAGGGAGAGACGCTGTTTTTGCGGATCGTCCGGGGCACCGGCACGGCGGGGCTTTGCGGAATCGATTATAAAAGGAAGGACGGGGTCATCCGCCCCCTGCTGGACTGTTCCCGGAAGGACATCGAGGCCTTCCTTCGGGAAGAAGGGCTGGAGCCCTGTATCGATCACACCAACCTGGAGCCGGTCTATACGCGCAATATGGCGCGGCTTGATGTGATTCCCTATATAAACGAAAAGATGGGAGGAGACCTGACCGGATCCCTGGCGAAGCTTTCGCGGATCGCCCGGGAAGACCGGGACTTTATCGAAGGGTTTGTGGAGGAGATTTTGAGGGAAGCTCGATGCGAGGAAGCCCCTTCGGGGCACCTTCCCCCCGGGGGGAGGGCGAGAGTAGTGCTTCCCCGGAAAGTATTGAAAGACTCTCATCCGGCGGTGATGAAACGGGCCATCGTCCGGTGCTTTGAACGGGCGGGCCTGCTCCAGGACATTACTTCGGACCATTTGGACCGGGCGGCGGAGCTGCTATGCAACGGCGGCACCACCTGGGAGGCGCAGTTCCCCCATGGATATGTGATGAAGCGCCGATATGAAAAGGTGATTTTTGAGAAGGAAGAACCGGGAACCGAAGGCTCCTGCGAACCGATGCCGGGGTTCAGCATGAGGATCCCGGAAAGCGCGGAGTCTCTTGAAGATTCTTCGGCCGACGGCCTCAGAATGGCACATTTTGATCTGGACAAGGTTCGTGCGGCCGGCGGTGAGGAACGGTTGGTGATGCGGACCCGGCAGCCCGGGGACGTGATCTCCCCGAAGGGCTTTTCCGGAACGAAAAAACTCCAGAACTACTTCGTGGACCGGAAGATCGACCGGGACCTGAGGGACAAACTCCCGCTGCTGTGTCTGGGGAATCAGGTCCTCTGGATCCCTGGCTATGAAATCAATGAAAAGTTCCGGGCGGATGAGAATACGGAGAGGCTTCTGATTATAGAAACGAAGGAATAACAGAGATGACATTCAGAGAATCGCAAAAAGAGCTGACGGATTTCCGCCCGAGGCATTCCCGAACGCCGGTCCTTAGCGATTGGCGAGCCAAAGGCGAAAACAGAGCTTAGTACCGCTGCGTGAGGGCCATGAGTGCGAACGTCCGAGGGGGAAATACCGGCAGCGATAAAAGCGATTCTCTTGTCGTTTTCTTAATACAACTTATGATTGAAATACCCCAATTAATATGTTAGAATAGTTTGGATTACCATTGATACCGATTATTCTTACGGAGGTTATATAGAGTAGTGAACAGAAAAACCGCACGGGGCCTCGGCCTCTATTTTGCGATTTTCCTGATCATTATGGCGGCGGTCTTCTTCTTTTACGATAAACCGGAGGACCCGGTGAAGGAAATACCCTTCTCCCAGATGATCACGGAACTCGCCAATGAAAATGTCAAGAGCGTCCACATGGATCAGACCAAATTCCAGGCTGTGCTGAAGAAAGGCGACACCTCGGTAGTCTCCTATTCCTCCACCACACTGGAGGCGGACGCAGTGTTCCAGCAATACATCATGCCTCAGGCGGAAGCCGGCAAGCTGGAGGTGACTTCGGATGAACCGAAGGAACCGTCCTGGTGGCTGTCCATGCTGCCCACCTTCCTGATACTCCTCGTCTTCATCGGCGTTTGGATATTCTTCATGAACCAGACCCAGGGCGGCGGAGGCAAGGTCATGGGCTTCGGCAAGAGCCGGGCGCAGCTCCACAAACAGGAAGACCTGAAGAAGGTCACCTTTGACGACGTGGCCGGGCTGGAAGAAGAAAAGGAAGAACTGGCGGAAATCGTGGATTTCCTGCGGGATCCGGGGAAATACATGCGAATGGGCGCCCGCATTCCGAAAGGCGTCCTGCTGGTCGGCCCTCCGGGCACCGGTAAAACCTACATCTCCAAGGCGACAGCCGGCGAGGCGGGGGTACCGTTCTACAGCATCAGCGGCTCCGACTTCGTGGAAATGTTCGTAGGCGTCGGCGCCTCCCGTGTTCGTGACATGTTCACGGAGGCCAAGAAAAACAAGCCCTGCATCGTCTTCATCGACGAAATCGACGCGGTAGGGCGTAAACGTGGCGCAGGCCTCGGCGGCGGCCACGATGAAAGAGAGCAGACCCTGAACCAGCTGCTGGTGGAAATGGACGGCTTCGGTGAAAACGAAGGCATTATCGTCATCGCCGCCACCAACCGGCCGGATGTTCTGGACCCGGCGCTCTTAAGACCGGGACGGTTTGACCGCCAGGTGGTCATCGATGTGCCGGACCTGAAGGGCAGGGAAGCCATCATCAAAGTACATTCCCGCAACAAACCGCTGGCGAAGGACGTCAACGTCGAAACGCTGGCGAAGCGGACTCCGGGCTTTACCCCGGCGGACATTGAAAATATGCTCAATGAGGCTGCGATCCTCACTGCGAGAAACAATATGCCATCCATTGACATGGATACCATCGAAACGGCCATTACCAAGGTGATCGCCGGTCCGGAAAAGAAGAGCCGGATCATCAGCGACAAGGAAAAACGGCTGACGGCTTATCATGAAGCCGGCCATGCCGTGGTAGCCACCCTGCTGCCGGGGACGGACAAGGTACATCAGGTCACCATCATCCCGAGAGGCAGAGCCGGCGGCTTCACCATGACCCTGCCGGAAGAGGACAAGAGTTACATCACCAAGGGTGAAATGTTCGACTCCATCATCCACCTGCTGGGCGGCCGCGTAGCGGAACAGCTGGTACTGGACGACATCAGCACCGGCGCCAGCAACGACATCGAACGGGCCACCAACATCGCCCGGAACATGGTCACCCGCTACGGCATGAGCGATTCCATCGGCCCGGTGAATTACTCTTCGGAAGAAGAGGTCTTCCTGGGAAGAGACTTCTCCACCAAGAAGAACATCTCCGAAGCGGTCACCAGCGAGATCGACCACGAGATCCGCCGGATCATCGAGGACGCCTACAGTAAGACTGTGGAACTGCTGGAAGCCAACATGGACAAGCTTCACGCAGTGGCTGCCGGCCTGATCGAACTGGAAACACTGGATGCGGAACAGTTCGAACGGCTGTTTAACGGCGAACCGCTGGAAAATCTGAAGGCGGAGGAAGACGCCCGGCAGTCCGAAAAAGCCAGACAGCAGGAGGAAGTCCGCCGCAAGGCCAGGGAACGGGCTGAACGGGAAGAACAGCGGAAAATTCTGCAGCAGAATTACGGGGAGAAAGCACGGCCCCAGGATCAGGAGGATATATAAAAAATGTTATTAGCATTCGATGTAGGCAATACGAACATTGTACTGGGCGTATTTGACGGTGAAAAACTCATCCGGTCCTGGAGAATGAAGACCGACCGCAACAAGAGCGTGGACGAGTACGGCATGCTCATCCACCAGCTCTTTGAATACGATAAGATCGAGATGAAAAACATTACCGATGTAATCATTTCGACAGTAGTTCCGCCGGTGCTCTATACCCTGCAGCATCTGTCGCGGAAATACTTCCACACCAAGGCCATCGTTGTAGGCCCCGGCGTCAAGACCGGAATGGTCATCAAATACGACAACCCCAAAGCACTGGGGTCCGACCGTATCGTCAATGCCGTGGCAGCCTACCACAAATACGGCGGCCCGCTGATCATCATCGACCTGGGCACCGCCACCACCTTCTGCGCAGTGAACGAGAAGGGCGAATACCTGGGCGGCACCATCGCACCGGGACTGAAGATTTCCAGCGAAGCGCTGACGGAGAAGACCTCCAAACTGCCGAAGGTCGAAATCGAAGAACCGGGCAAGGTCATCTGCAAGAACACCATCGAATCCATTCAGGCCGGACTGGTCTACGGACACGTGGGACTGGTGGAGAATGTGGTGGCCCGGATGAAGAATGAGCTGGCGCCGGACGGCGGTCCTGTCACTGTCGTGGCGACAGGCGGTATGGCCGGAATGATCAGCGACAGCACCACGGTCATCGATCACATCGAACGGGATCTGACGCTGGACGGCCTGCGGCTGATCTACAAAAAGAATCGATAAACAACAAACCGCCGGAAGGCGGTTTTTGT
>JAFWFI010000175.1 GCA_017515705.1 Bacillota bacterium | reverse complement strand
TTGAAACTAAATGCGCGAAAAAAGACAGCAGTCAAATCGACTGCTGTCCTGAATTGAATCGTGGTGTCTGTTTATCATCTCAGCTTATCTCCCCAACACCCACTCAAACCCCTTCGCTGTCCTCTTCCCAGCATCCTTAAAATGATTCCCCGGATTCCATTCCAGGACGCAGTCGATGCCGGCTTCTTTCAGGATGTCCTCCGCTTCCCGAATCGCCGTTCCAACCCTGGCCATGACCGGGTTGCGGGTCTTTTCTTCCTTGTCCCCGAGACTCAGGTACACCGCTTTGCAGCGGGGCGGGTTGGCCCGCAGGAAATCGGTGAATCCCGGGAACCAGATGGAGGGGGATGCAGCCGCAACGCCGGCAAAGGCGTCCGTCTGGCAGCTTGCCCACAACGCAAACAAGGCGGACAGGGAATATCCGCCTATGTAGATTTCTTTGTTTCCTTCCGGGAGCGACTCCCTCAGGTCCGGCAGGACCTCGGAAAGCAGGAACGCCAGGGTTTCCGCCGCCCTTCCGCCAAAGTCTTCCTTTCCGAAAACCGCCGGTGCCGGCCAGGGCGACAGGTCGTTGTTCCAGTTGTTCACCTTCACGGCGACCAGCAGGAAATCCTTCCCGGTCGCTTCCCGGATCAGCTCTGCTTCCTGCTCGAGATATCCCATGTCATGGTCATCCACCATCTGAAGCAGGACCGTCTTCGCTTCCGGGTCGCCAAATCGAACAATCTCATGTTTCGTCATAACGCATACCTCTCTGAAGTCTATATCCTACAGTCCTTTCACCATATAGCGGACGATGTCCGCGCATTCCGCTGCCGCTTTCGCTTCAAACTCTTCATATTCAACGGATTGCGATCCGTCCTCCTTGTCTGAAATGGCGCGGATCACCACGAAGGGCGTGTGATTCAGGTAGCAAACCTGCGCGATCGCAGCGCCTTCCATTTCACAACACAGTCCACCGAAATTGGAAATAATCGTGTCCTTTTGCTCTCTCGTGGAGATAAACTGGTCGCCGGAACAAACCCTGCCTTCAAAAACATTGATATCGGGGGCGGACTCATGCACAGCCTCGACCGCCGCTTCGCGCATGGCTGCGTCTGCCGGGAATGCATAAAGACCAGTGTAGGGAATCTCTCCCTTCTGGAATCCGATGGCCTCCACGGTAAAATCATGCTGAACGGCATCGGTGGAAACCACTATATCGCCGATATCGATTTCGTTGTCCAGGGATCCCGCCACGCCGGTGTTGATGATCTTCGTGCATCCGAAATCATTGATCAGGGTATTCGCGCAGATGCCAGCATTGACCTTGCCCATTCCGCACCGGACGATCACCACTTTATTATCCCCAATCTTTCCCTCGCAGAATTCCATGTCCGCGATCGTCGTGGTTTTGGTGATATCCGCAGATTCCTTCAACAAAGTGACCTCGCTGTCCATGGCGCCGATGATGCCGATTGCCTCCTCCGGAGCCGCAGGTTCTTCCTGCGCGCATCCGGCAAGCAGGACGCCCGTAAGTACCATCAAAATGCTTAAAACCAATGCTGCTCTCTTCATTGTTTTATACCCCCGTTCCAACTTCAATCAGATTCCCGTCCGGATCGTAAAACCTCACCACTCTCTGCCCCCAGCTATGGGTCATCAGGCGGTTCACGTACTTGATGTCCGGATAAAGCCGTTCCAGCTTCTCCACGAAGGCTTCGATGTCATTCTCTTCAAAATACAGTTCGCCGGCATTGTTCTCCGGGATGATCTCCCGGCCCAGGAACTCACGCCAGTACTTTTCTTCCTGGAGGACCAACCCCTCCGTCAGAATCATATTCCCGTCGTTGTCCAAAACGAGTTCAAGCCCGAACAGTTCATGGTAGAACTGCCGGGACTTCTCGATATCTTTTACTACTATCAACACATTCTTCAGCTTCATTTTGTTTACTCCTCTTCAGCAGGAAGCCGGGTCCTACGACTCCCAGTCCTCCAGACTCAGTCCCAGCTTCTCGTCGTCCTCTGCCACATTCTTCTTGCGCTTGGCAATCAGGACGCTGGCCGGGGCGATGTTGATGTGGATGTCAGCGATGTCGCCGTCCTCCAGGGCTTCGACAAATTCCTCCACTCCGTCCCAGATCGTCTCCATGATTTCATCGGCCGTCATCTGGTATTCGCGGATCGGCATCGGCAGATTGTTCAGGTCAATTGCTTCTCTTCTCTCCATTCGCATCTTCCTCCTTGTTTCCTCCGTTTTCTTTGGAGGCGAAAACATACTGTTCCTTCATATAATTCATATATTCGAAGGGGATTAGCTTCCGGCTTTGGAGCCGCCCCACAACAATCCCGGGCTGCAGACCCTGTTCTTCGGCGAAGTTCCGGACTGCGGCGGCACTGTTCCCGTCCCAGTTCTCGATAAATACCCCGAGATCCGTCTCCGGAATCAGGATGTTCGCCGCAAAAGCATCCGCTGCTTTCTCTTCTTTGGGCGTGGTGCCTTCCGACAGATCCAGGTGTCCCAGCAGGATGTGCCCGATTTCGTGGAACAGGCTGAACCAGAACTTGTCGGCAAATCTTCCCCGCAGGGTCATCCCCATGACAATCTTTTTCCCATCCACAAAAGTGGCGCCGTGCAGGAAGGATCCCTTGTAGTGCGGCAGGTATATCAATGCCACACCGTATCCCGCCAGCAGTTCCCTCAGTTTCGGGGAGAACTCCTGGGGCGGCAGCAGGTTCATCGCACGGATCTCCGGCAGCGCCTTCTCCAGTCCCTTGATGTCGATGGGCGCCACTTCCGCATCCCTGGCAACCAGCTTGGCCTGCTGCGCCCATGCCGCCAGCGCGTAATCGCCTTTTTCGGTTTCCGACAGCCGCCGGCAGGCGATCTGCTCCATACCCGTGCGCATTACCAGGTCCAGCCGCACCACTTCAAAGAACTTCCTGAGGTTCAGGACCCGCTCGGTTGGTTTTCGGGTCACCGGGACCCAGCCGTCTTTCATCATTTCATTGTATGGGAAATTGCGGGCCACTTCCAGGTCCGCTTCCAATTCGTTCTCTACCCGGACCCGTTCCAGGTCTTCCCGGTAAATCGCTTCTAAATTGTTCCAGAACCGCGCCGGCACTCCCAGCACCATTTCCAGCCGCTGGGCCACATCCTGAGTCAGCTGCACTTCCCCGTTGATCAACTTGCTGACATGCTTTTGGGACAAGTCCATCCGCGCCGCGAATTCCTTTTGGCTCATCCCCCTGTCCTGCAGTTTCTCCCGGATGGTTTCGCCGGGAGGAATCGCAATTGTTGTTTTACTGAACTTCATTTCTTTCACTTTCCTATCCTACTTTTCCCCATGATAATCTTCGATTTCAACGATTCGGATCATCGCCGGATTTTTTTCGACCAGTTCGAACACCAACCGGAATGGGTGTCCCAGATCCACCGCATACTGCGTTTTCCGCTTGCCTTTCAGCATGTGGCATCTGTCAGCATGAACCAGATCCTGCTCCATCTCAATCGACCGAAATTCCTTTATTCTTTGATGTATCTTGATTGCAAGCTGCCGGCCATACGCTTTGATGGTCACATCAGATATCGTACATTCTTTCTCAAGACTCTTGTTCTTATACTTTATCTCCAATAGATCACCTCGCAGTTTACCTCTAAGGTAAATCCATTCTACAACACGTCAGGCGGGAAGTCAAGAATGAAATTTACCTTTGAGGTAAATTGATTTTGTGGTCAAAAGTTTGTACACCGCCTTGTTTTCGGCTTTTTTACTTTTTCACTCAGTAAAAAAACCGCTTGGAGGGCGGTTTGGAGGGGGGCTGGCAGCCCGTTTCAGGTCAGATAATGCCGGATGACCCTCCTGAGTTCCTGAGTATCCAGCGGCCGGTCGGAGGTTTCGAAGGTCAGAATGAGATTTGTCCCGGGAAAGAACCCGCTCTCCCCGTAGCTCCGGATTTTATCCATCGCATAAACCACATAATTCGGATCATCCATCATTCCAAAATGTTCATGGATCATGGTTTTGCGTTCACGGACATTCAATGCAGTGAAATCCGGATGGACTTTTCTCCCATCCCGCAGCAATACCGGGAATTCATATCGATAGGGAATCCCTTCCGCCTTGTATGTATTGGCGATAATGACTTCGGATTTCGACCGGACGATTTCGCCGTTCTCCGTATGGAACACGCGGTCCCCGTCACGGATGGGTTTCTTTTCATACGGAACCGCCAGCCACCGCAGAACGTATTCTTCATCGCTTTCGACGATAGACCGGACCAGCGACCGGCGGGTCTCGTCCAAAGTATCATACACCTCCTCCGGCGCCGGTCCGGGATACCGCTCTCCCACTTTACCAAGAAACGCAGCCTCCTCTTCCGCCCGCTTGAGCACCTCCTGCCAATAATCCTTCTGCGCCAACTGCCGGATCAACTCCTCGTTTTTCTTTGAAATGTACTGATCCTTCTCATTTCTATCCTCGCTGAGTTTGTAGAAATACACCCCGCCTTTACTCCGGCTAATCCTCA
>JAFWFI010000174.1 GCA_017515705.1 Bacillota bacterium | reverse complement strand
TCCACGGTCCAGAACTCCAACGTCATCATGGTGCTGGAGAACGGCCACATCATCGAGCGCGGAGACCACGACGACCTCATCGCCCAGAAGGGCAAGTATTATCAGCTCTATACCGGGGCGTTTGAGTTAGAGTAAATAGTCTCAAGACTTTAGCTCAAGCCTATATTCACTATTTACAATTGCCCTGAAAGGTACTATAATAACTTCAGTTGAATCTGTTTCAGGGCGAGGTGAAAGTCCTCACTGGCGGTAATCTGAACTTCAGCGAGTCCGCGAGCCGAAAGGCCGAACCGGTGCGATCCCGGTACCAACGGTTACAGTCCGGATGAAAGAAACACGTATCAAACTGCTATTTGGTATGCCTGCGCCCTGAGTTCACGCTCAGGGCTGTTATATTTCCCGACAGATCAATGAGAATCGTTCATTTTAAGGAGGAAATCATCATGGACAACAGCAATCTCAACACACAAAAAACAACCGTAAAACTGGCGAAAATGGGGCTTCTGGTGGCAATCTCCATCGTACTGGTGTACTTCATCCACTTCCCGATTTTCCCGCCGGTGGCATTCCTGGAATATGACCCCGCGGACATTTCCATCTTACTGGGGACTTTCGCATTCGGACCTCTGGCCGGACTTCTGATGACCATCGTCACCGCCGTGATTCAGGGACTGACCGTCAGCTCCGGCAGCGGCGTCTACGGGATCCTGATGCATATCATTGCGACGGGCACCTACGTACTGGTGGCGGGCAACATCTACCGGATCCGCAAGACCAAGAAGGGCGCCATCGCTGCGCTGATCTGCGGCACCATCGCATGGGTGGTCGTGATGTTCTTCGCGAACCTGATCATCACACCGCTGTTCATGGGCGTTACGAAAGACGTGGTCATGGACCTGATGGTCTTCATCCTGGCGTTCAACCTGATCAAAGCCGGCGTGAACTCCATCATCACCTTCTTCCTGTACAAGAGAGTTTCCGGATTCCTGCATAAGTAGTCTGGAGATGGGAGATTAGAATCTAAAACTAAAGACAGGAGATTAAAAAAAGATCCTTCGCTTCGCTCAGGATGACGTGTTTGTTATCTCGAGTGCAGCGAGGGATCTTGTTTGTTTCTCCGGACTCAAGTCTCAGCCTCTGAAAAACTCGATCGTCTTCTTATCCGCATCAATCCGGCACTTTGCGCCCATGGGGAAGGCCATGTGGGGGTAGGTGTGGCCGGCCCGGTAGTTGGTGAGGACCGGCTTGCCCCAAGGGAGGATGACTTCTTCGAAGATCCTCTCCACCGGGAATTCCGGCAGCCGGGGTTCTTCCCGTGAGATGTCCAGGAAGGGACCGAGGACGACGCCGGCGGCATCCCGGAACTTGCCGGCCAGGGACAGGGCCGTGATCATCCGGTCGATGCTGTAGTCGGTTTCCACGTAATCCTCCAGGTAAAGAATCTTATCTTTGGTATCGATTTCCCAGGGGGAACCCAGGGTGGAGACCACCAGGGACAGGTTCCCGCCGGTGATCCGTCCTTCCGCAGAGCCGCTGTTCAGGACGCCCAGGGGTTTTTCCGGCGGAATGACCGCCGGCCCTTCCGGAAAACCAAAGACCCAGCGGCGGATGGAATCCACCGTCCAGGGATCCCGCCTCGTCCAGTCGATGTTGGGCATGGCGCCGTGGATGGTGGTGAAGCCGCATTTCTGATTGATGTTGAAGTGGAGCAGGACGACGTCGCTGAACCCCAGAAAGACCTTCGGGTGCTTCCCGATCAGGTCGAAATCCACCCGGTCCAGGATCCGTCCGCAGCCGAAGCCTCCGCGGATGCAGAAAACGCCCTTGATGGTATCGTCGGCGAACGCATCGTGGAGGTCCTTCAGCCGAACCTCGTCGCTGCCGGCCATGTAACCGTGGTGCTCGTGCACCCCGGGAAAGACCACCGGTTCCAGGTCCAGAAAGCGGATGGAACGGACCGCATTGTCGATTTCTTTTTCCGAAACGCAGGAAGCCGGGGCGATCAGGGCGACCCGGTCGCCGGGACGAAGAAACTCAGGATGAATCATATCTATACCTCCGAAAGTTTTTAAACACAATATGATGTGGTTGACAGCCTTTTTTCGGCGGTTCGCCGAAAAGCCCGAAACTGCAAGGGTTTTCGCAAATCCGGGACCTTTTTCCTCTCCATTTTACAACGTTTCCGGGCTTTTGTACAGGGCCAGGGAAAACACAAGATATAGTATTTGTAACAGAAATGTCATACAAAGTAGGGTGCTTTTCCCCTTGACAAAGACCGCTTCAGGATTTAAGATTTATACATAATAATTATAAATTTTTTAGGATGGTTTTTGCAATGATCACTACTATTATTAAGCGGGACGGAAGAGAGGTCCCATTTGAACTCGATAAGATCACTGATGCGATCTACAAAGCTGCTCAGGCAACCGGCGGCCGTGACAGGGCTATGGCGGAAAAGCTGGCCGGTCAGGTCGTCGTTTACATCGAAGAGGAACTGAAAATCGAGCAGCCCGCCGTGGAACAGATCCAGGATGCGGTTGAAAAGATCCTGATCGAAACCGGCCACGCCCGGACGGCGAAAGAATTTATCCTTTACCGGTCCACCCGGTCCAAGGTCCGTGAAATGAACTCGTCCCTGATGAGGACGCTGGAAAACCTGACCTTCCAGGATGCCAAGGAAAGCGATGTCAAGAGAGAGAATGCCAACATCGACGGCGACACCGCCATGGGCACGATGCTGAAGTACGGTTCCGAGAGTGCGAAGAAGTTCTATGAAATGTTCATCCTGGATCCGAAGGTCTCCGAAGCGCACCGCAACGGGGATATCCACATCCACGACATGGATTTCTACACCCTGACCACCACCTGCTGCCAGATCGACCTGGGGAAGCTCTTTGACAATGGTTTCTCCACGGGACACGGATTCCTGCGGGAGCCCAACTCGATCCAGAGTTATGCGGCCCTGGCCTGCATCGCGATCCAGTCCAACCAGAACGACCAGCACGGCGGACAGAGCGTGCCGAATTTTGACTACGCTATGGCAAAGGGCGTGAAGAAGAGCTACAGAAAACTGTACAAATCCAACCTGCAGAAGTGCATGCAGCTGCTCTGCGGCCTGGAAGACAGTGAAGAAAAAGCCGACGAAGTCATGGAAATCTTCCTGAAGGAGTACGAGTACGTACCGGCTTTATCGGATGACGAAGAAAAGATCGAACTGCAGAAAAAAGTCCTTGCAGATTATATCCTGGACAAAGGCCTGATCGACAAGACCGTGGCGTTCGTCCGTGAAACCGCTGAAAAAGAAGTGGATAAGCAGACCTACCAGGCCATGGAAGCCTTTATCCACAACCTGAACACCATGCATTCCAGAGCCGGGGCACAGATCCCCTTCAGTTCCGTGAACTACGGGCTGGATACCTCTCCGGAGGGCCGCATGGTAGTCAAGAACCTGCTGCTGGCCACGGCCAGCGGGCTGGGCAACGGCGAAACCCCGATCTTCCCGATCCAGATCTACAAGGTGAAGGAAGGCATCAACTACAACGAAGGAGAGCCGAACTACGACTTGTTCAAACTGTCCCTGGAGGTTTCCGCCAAGAGACTGTTCCCGAACTATTCCTTCATCGATGCACCGTACAACCTGCAGTACTATAAAGAGGGGCATCCGGAAACGGAAGTCGCTTACATGGGCTGCCGGACCCGTGTTATCGGCAACGTGCACGATCCCGACCGGCAGATCGTTCCCGGAAGAGGCAACCTGAGCTTCACATCCATCAACCTGCCCAGAATCGCGCTGAACGCTCACAAGAACATCGAGCTGTTCTTCGAGGATCTGGACCGGAAGATCGACCTGACGATTAAGCAGCTGAACGAACGGTTTGCGATCCAGTGCAGCAAGAAAGTGCGGAACTTCCCCTTCCTGATGGGCCAGGGGATCTGGATCGACTCCGACAAGCTGGAAATCGACGACAACATCGGCGAAGTCCTGAAGCACGGGACACTCTCCGTGGGCTTCATCGGGCTGGCGGAATGCCTGACGGCGCTGATCGGCTCCCACCACGGCGAGACGGAAGAAGCACAGAACCTGGGGCTGGAAATCATCGGCTATATGAGAAAGCGGCTGGATGAAGAATCCCAGCGGACGGGATTGAACTATACCCTGCTGGCCACGCCGGCAGAAGGCCTGTCCGGCCGGTTTGTCCGGATCGACAAGAAAAAATACGGCGTGATCCCCGGAATCACGGACAAGGAATACTACACCAACTCCTTCCACATTCCGGTTTACTACAACATCTCCGCATTTGATAAGATCAAGCTGGAGGCGCCTTACCATGCACTGACCAACGCCGGCCATATCACTTACGTGGAACTGGACGGCAATCCGACCAACAACCTGGAAGCCTTTGAACAGGTGGTTCGCTGCATGAAAGAAAACGGGATCGGCTACGGATCCATCAATCATCCGGTAGACAGAGACCCGGTTTGCGGATATAATGGAATTATCGATGACGTATGTCCATTCTGCGGCAGAAGAGAACACGAGAACGTGAACTTCGAGCGGATCCGCCGAATCACCGGTTACCTGGTGGGCGACATGGACCGCTGGAACGACGCGAAGACTGCAGAAGAGGGAGATCGGGTCAAACACGAACTCCCGAAAATGGAGACATTGACGGAAGAAGAAGAGTAATTCGTTTATGACACTTTCCGGGCCGATCATCGATTGATCTGCCCGGTTTTTTACGGAGGTGCCAAATGAAAAAGAAGACCGTTGCCCTGATTTTCGGAGCCTATTCCAGCGAATATCCGGTTTCCCTGAAATCAGCCCATAACGTGCTGACGCACATGAACTACGACAAATATGACGTGATCTGCATCGGGATCACGGACGATGGAAAGTGGCTCCGTTACAACGGAGACATCGACAAGATTTTTAACGATGAATGGCGGAAGAACAAAGAGGACTGCGTGCCGGTGGTGCTGCTGCCGGATCGTCATGCCGGCGGATTCCTGGAATTCCGGGACGGCGAAACAGTACTGACGAAAGTCGACGTCCTGTTCCCGATGATCCACGGCCGTACCGGTGAAGACGGCTGCCTGCAGGGGCTGTTCGAACTGACCGGGATCCCCTATGTGGGCTGCGGCGTCCTGCCGTCGGCGATCTGCATGGACAAGGATGTTGCCCATCGCCTGGCCAGGACTGTGGGAATCAAGACCACGAAATCCGTCATCGGCTATGCTGCCGAATCGGTGGAAGAAATCATGAAGCGGGCGGAGGGGATGAAATATCCTCTGTTTATCAAGCCTTCCTGCGCCGGATCGTCCTACGGGGTATCCGAAGTCAAGGATGAAAGCGAATTTGCGCCGGCCGTTGAACTGGCGGCGAAATACGGCAACAAGATCAAGATCGAGGAAAAAGTCGTCGGCGTGGAAGTCGGCGCTTCGGTGCTGGGCACCGGCAGGGACCTGATCGTGGGGGAAGTGGACGAGATCGTATTGGAATACGGTTTCCTGAACACCCACCTGCAGGCCACCCCGGAAAAGGGCTCGGTGAATTCCAGCCTGCGGATGCCCGCGGAATTGCCGGAGGATTACCGGGAACGGATGAAGGAAAAGGGCATTACCATCGAAGAACTTCGGGAGCAGATCAAGCAGACGGCCATCGACATGTACCGGGTCAGCGAATGCAAGGGCTGCGCCCGTGTGGACATGTTCGTGACGGAAGACCTGGAAATCTATCTGAATGAAGTCAACACCATGCCGGGCTTCACCACGTACAGCAGATACCCCCTGATGATGCAGGGCGGCGGCATGGAAATCGAAGAATTACTGGAATACATGATCGAGGATGCATCGACGGTCCTGGAATAAAACCGCCGGTGCTCCGGAATAAGGAGGAAACATTATGGCGGCACAGCTGAAAATCGCAGGTATCATACGGGAATCCATCGTGGACGGGCCGGGAATCCGGTTCGTGGTCTTTACCCAGGGGTGTTCCCATCGGTGCCCGGGCTGCCATAATCCCCAGACCCATGACCCGGAGGACGGGAACTGGATCTCCACGGACAAACTTCTGGAGGAAATCGGGAAGAATCCCATGCTGAAAGGCGTGACCTTCAGCGGCGGCGAACCCTTCGAACAGCCCGCCCCCCTGGCGGAACTGGCAAAGGGTGTGACTGAAATGGGGCTGGACCTGGTGTCCTACAGCGGATACACTTTCGAGGAACTGCTGCAGATGGCAGAGGACGACGAAGACATCCGGTATATCATCGAACAATGCCGGATGATCATCGACGGCCGCTTCATCGAGGAGAAGAAGACCCTGGCGCTGCCGTTTCGGGGCAGCACTAACCAGCGGCTCATCGACGTACAGGCGTCCCTTGCGGCCGGCAAAGCGGTTGTTTTCGACGATCCGGTTTGAGATTCAAGTATTCTGTAACTATCCCCGGCGGGTTTTTATCGCCGGGGTTTTTGATATAAATCGACTTTTGGAATATCTGTTGTTTTTCTAACTTTGTTGTAAGGAGGTTATGATCATGAAAAAACGAATACTGGTTCTGGCCCTGTCCCTGGTGCTTTGCGTGGGGATGATGCCGGGCATGACGCTGGTGGCAAGTGCGGATTCCGCCATCACGCTGCCGTACAGCTGCGATTTCAGCAGTGAGGACTCCATGAGCGGCTGGACAGTCCAGGGTGTCGATGGTACAGGAATTAATGATGGAGAGTTTCGGTTCAAGTGGACTACAGCTCCGCCTCAGTACCTCATTTCACCCGAACTGCCTGCATCCAAACCGATTGTTTTTGAATTCTGTTACAGAGCGTCAAGCAGTACCTGGCCAGAAGAATTCAGCGTTGGTTATTCCACTACGACCAACGCTACAGATCAGTTTACCTGGGGCGAAACCATCTCGACAAAGGATCCCTATAAGCGGGAGTATTCCAATGTATTCCCTGCGGAGACAAAGTATGTGGCAATTAAACACGAAAGCTATGATCAGTTCAATTTCTATATTGACGACATCAGCATTACTACTGCAGCTTCCTATAATCTGTGGATCGGAGGGGAGCAGGTTACCGGCGAAAACTTGTCCGGCACCGGATGGGAATATGCTCCGGGTACTAACACCCTGACGCTCAACAATGCGACTATTACGGGTCCCGTCAGCGAGTCTGTTTCCGATTTTGACGCAGACGGCGGTATAGTGTATTCCGGGACCGATGATTTCACGATCAATGTCACCGGAGGTGAATCCGTGGTTACCGGCGGGAATACAGCGCGAACCTGGTCCACGGGGCTATTCTTCGGTGATGCGGCTGATGTGTACGGTAATGAGGGGACTTTTAAAGTGAACATCAACATCAGTGAAGGAGCCACGCTCACCCTCAATGGCGGCGCACCAACCGAAGAGCAACATCCTGCCAGCTATGGACTGTGCAGCACGTCCTATGGAGATCTGACTGTTTCCGGAAAGGGAACGCTGAATGCCAACGGCGGCAGCGCCCAGTACAGCGATGGTATCAACACCAGGGGAAAACTGACCATTGAAGGTGAGGTGAAGGTAAGCGGCGCCGGGCATGAAGATGCCGCTTATAATACAGGAATAACATCCAGCAGTGGTATAACCATCAATGGAGGAACTGTAACCGCTACGGGCGCAGCCCCCAATGAAACCGGATCAGAGAGTTACGGTATTTACTACTCTGATTTTTACGGAGGCAAGTTTGAAATCAACGGCGGGTCGGTGACCGCCACGGGAACCACTGCCGCCCTTAACAAGGCTCCTGTCCTAGGCTCGAACGTCACGGCGGAAGGCAGCACCGACATCAGCGGAGAGGGCGCCGTGGAATACGTCGCGGGAAATAACAATACATATAAGTGGTTCCGGTCTTCCTTTACCCCTGTCACTAATTACAACCTCTGGGTAAACGGGATACAGGTGAACTCCGCGAACGCGGGAGACGTTTTGGGCGACGCGGATCAGGGCAGTACGGTAAGCTTTGCTCCTGCTTCCGACAGCACTCCCGCCACCCTGACCCTGAATGGGGCATACCTGACCTCCATTGGCACCGGGGTCGATGTAATCACCAGTACCATGGACGAGCCCCTTACGGTTGTGTTCAAGGGGACGAATATCTTTAACCCCACCCACGGCAGCCAGGCAGGCATTCGTTCGACAAAGGCGCTTAACATTAAGGGCGAGGAGTCCGCAACGCTGACTATGTCCAACATGTCTTTTGGCATTGACTCTTCCGGCGGGATCACCATCGACGGAGGGACTGTGAATGCTGAGGTGTTCGTATACGGCATTCGTGATAACGGGACCAGTGGTATTACCATTAACGGAGCATCCACGGTATTAAACGTCAACGGTGTTGGTCAAAGCGGTATTTTCTCCAGCGGGGGGGCAGTTGCAATCAATAACGGCAAAGTGACTGCCACCGGCGGCAATAGCGGTATTTTCTCCGGCGGAGCCGTTAAGATCGGCGGAGGTACTGTGAAGGCCAAAGGAGGCCAGGGCAGCAGTTCTAACCAGATTTCCGGGATCTATGCAAATGGTATCGCCATCAGCGGTGGGGATATCACCGCGGAGGGCGGCAGTCACGGAATCTATTCTGCCGGGGGCGGCATCACGATTTCCGGCGGTGAAATAAGCGCTGCCGGCGAGAATGGTTGGGGGATCTCAGCAGCGGGGAATGACATTACCATTTCTGCCGGCAAAGTAAAGGCCGAAGGCGGAACATTCGGCCTCACAACCCAATCCTATAACGACATCCGCATTAACGGCGGCGATGTGGAGGCCACCGGTGGTGTATCCGGCATTTATGCAGTCCGGACGCTATATATTACCAACGGAAAAGTGAAGGCGGTGGGAGACGATACTACCAGTTACGGCCTCTATTCCAATGGCGTTTACATAAGCGGTGGTGAAGTGACTGCCACCGGCGTGAAATACGGTGTTTTCAGCAGAGGTTTTGATCAGGAGCTCAGCGTCACCGGAGGCAAATTGACTGCTTCCGGCGGTGAAGCCGGTCTTTTTTCCAACACAAGTATCCCCATCTCCGGAGAGTCCACCGTGGTGCACGCCACCAGCACCGGCGAGGGACAGGGCGTCCACAGCCAGACAGGAACCATTACCGTTACCTCCCCCCTGGAGATCGTTACTCCAAAGGGCGGGGCAGTGTATGCGGATGAGGAATCCAGAAGCCAGTACATCGCTGTCAGTGCTTCCAACAACACTCCGGCCGCAGATGTGGTCATCCGGAAACCCGATTCTTCGGGCGGCGGTTCTGGCGGCGGTGGCGGCGGAGATACCGAACACAAGGTCAATCCCCCGGCAGATCCGGAGAACGGTTCCGTGACCGTATCCCCGGAAACCGCGGCATCGGGAACCAAAGTGACTATTACACCGGTTCCGGAGGAAGGTTATGAAGTAGATCAGGTGACCGTCACGGACAAGAAGGGCAAGGAGATTCCGGTCACGGACAACGGGGACGGCACATACAGTTTCACCATGGGTTCCTCAGAAGTGAATGTGGATGTCACCTTTGCACCGGCCCAGGGCCCCGACCGTCCCTTCGTGGATGTGCCGGAAGACGCCTGGTTCTACGATGCGGTATACCACTGCTATGACAGCGGCTACTTCAAGGGAGTGGACGACACCCACTTCGCTCCCCAGGGTACCATGACACGGGCCATGTTCGCCACGGTCCTGTACCGGATCGCCGGGGAACCGGCAGTGACGGGTGAGAATCCCTTCACCGACGTAAAAGACGGTCAGTGGTATACGGACGCTGTGGTATGGGCGGCGGAAAACAAGATCATCGAGGGTTACGGCAAGGGAGTGTTCGGCACCGACGATCCCGTGACCCGGGAGCAGATGGTGACCATTTTCTGGCGGTATAACGAACAGCCTGAGGCCGAAGACGCAGATCTCTCCGGATTCACCGATGCGGACCAGATCAGCTCCTGGGCGGAGGATGCCTTCGCATGGGCCGTGGAAGCGGGCGTCATCAGCGGCAAGGGCAACGGCGTGCTCGACCCGAAAGGCACCGCAACAAGGGCTGAAGTATCCCAGATCGTCACGAATTACGATACGAAAATCGGTTAAGCACATAATGCACAGGGCGCCGGAAATGCCTGACTTCCGCGCCCGGCATTCCGGAGGCTTTGTATCCAAAGTTTCTGCAATTTTTCACCCCGGCGGGTTTCCAACGCCGGGGTTTTTTGGTATAATAAAATGATAAAATCGCGATAAGTGTGTCAAGGAAGGCTGATAAAGAAATGAATACAACGATACACCCAAAAACATTTGTCCGGGGTGCGGTGGTTCTGGGACTGGCTGGCCTGATGGTCCAGGTTCTGGGAGCCGTATTTCGGATTCCGTTGGCAAACATCATCGGAGACGAGGGAATGGGCTATTTCCAGACGGCCTATCCCATCTACATCTTCATCCTGATATTCTCCACGAATGGAGCACCGGCGGCTATTTCCAAGATGGTTTCCGAAAACATTGCCCGGGGGAATTATTCGGAAGCCCACCGG
>JAFWFI010000173.1 GCA_017515705.1 Bacillota bacterium | reverse complement strand
TGGGCACGGATGGAGTCCGCCAGTTCCTCCAGTTTTTCCTCATCGAATACCTTCCGGGGCTGGCTGCGATTCGGCGTAATTTCATTGATATCGATTTCCAGAACCCCGCCGGCGTTTCCGTCTTCTGCCGGAGAAGGAGCGGTTTCCTCTCTCTGACGGGCAGGCGTTGGATTCTGTTCGGAAAACAATGCGCCGAGGCCTTTTCCCAGGCCTCCTTTTTTCTGTACAGGCATTATCGGTATTCCTCCATTTCTATGAATTCGTCTGCCAGCTGCATGTATGCGGCGGCTCCCCGGGAGCGGGCGTCGTACAGGATCGCCGGCAATCCGTAGCTGGGGGCTTCCGCCAGCCGGATATTCCGGGGAATAATGGATGTATAGACTTTATCTTTGAAGTATTTCTTGACTTCCTCCACCACCTGAATGGAAAGATTTGTTCGTCCGTCGTACATGGACAGGACGATTCCCTGGATTTCGAGGTCCGGATTAGAAGAAGAGCGGACCAGATCAACGGTGCGAAGGAGTTCACTGACGCCTTCAAGAGCGTAGTATTCGCACTGGATCGGAATCAGAACGGAGTCTGCTGCTGTCAGGGCATTGACCGACAGAAGGCCCAGGGTCGGCGGACAGTCGATGAAGATGAAGTCGTAATCCTTCCTGCAGGGAGAAAGGGCTGTTTTCAGCAGATATTCACGCCTGTTAATATTTACCATCTCCACTTCTGCCCCAGCCAGATCGCTGGTAGAAGGCAATACGTCCAATCCGGGAAGCGGAGTGGATTGGATATATTCCGCCGGCAGCCTGCCATCGGAAAACAGAAGCTCATAAAGCGATGCTTCCAGCTTATTTCGCTGAATGCCCAGACCGCTGGAGGCATTTCCCTGGGGATCCAGGTCCACCAGGAGGATTCTTTTGTTTTTCAGGGAAAGGCAGGCGGACAGGTTGACTGCAGTTGTGGTTTTTCCGACTCCGCCTTTCTGATTGAATACAGCAATGATTTTGCCCATTTGCTGTCTCCTTTCTTAATGAAATGTTTCACGTGAAACATGGAAGCACTAATTTATGAAGAATGAAGCACTCTTCGGAATAATCGCTTTTTCACAGCATGAATTGCTTAGGGGACGCTCGCGCTCGGGGATTCCGCGCAGCGGTTCTAAGCTCAGCTCTGCATAAGTTCGGCCTAACCAATCACCCTTCGCCGTTGGCTCGGGCTCTTGGGCCCTCACTTATGTCTTCGCCTCCGGCTCGCCAATCGCTAAGAACCGGCGGTCACCCATCGCCCCTGCAGCAATCATGCTGCAGTATAGCGATTACAGACAGTTTATCTTCAATACTTATACAAATACATATTAATACAAAATGCTAAAAAAGAAAAGAAGCAATTGTTTCACGTGAAACATCGTGACGAAAGGGCAAAAATCGTGTACAATGTTTCACGTGAAACATTCATAAGGAGAAATCATTCAATGAAAATAAGAAAAGCCGGGCCGGGAGACCTTCCCGGAGTAGCAAAAATCTATAATGACATCCATTCGGAAGAAGAAGCCGGACGAGTTCAGATCGGCTGGGAGCGGGATGTATATCCCACGGAGGAGACTGCAAAAAATGCTCTGGACCGCGGAGATCTGTTTGTAATGGTAGATGAAAGCGGTATTATAGGTACAGCAATCATCAATCAGCTTCAGGTGGATGTTTACGAAAAAGGGAAGTGGGAGTATCCCGTTCCTGCCAATGAGGTAATGGTCCTGCATACCTTGATCATCTCTCCAGAAGCTGCAGGAAAAGGTTACGGAAAAAGCTTTGTGCATTTCTATGAAGACTATGCCGGCAAAAAAGGATGCATCGCGCTGCGGCTCGACACCAATGCCCGAAACCAGGCGGCCCGAAGGATGTATGCCGGACTGGGATATAATGAGATCGGCATAGTGCCTACCGTTTTTAACGGAATCGAGGGAGTGCAGTTGGTATTGATGGAAAAATACCTGGCCGGAAATGTTTCACGTGAAACACTCAGCGAAAACGGGGAGGAGAACCGAATGGAATGGAGAATGGAAGACGGTGTGGATTTCCCGGAAACAGTCCGGGAACTGTTTGCGGAATACACACAGATGCTGGCGGACAACGATCCGGTGGTCCGGAAGTACCTGAGCATGCAGAGTTATGACGATGAGTTGGCACACCTGTCGAAAAAATACGGACGACCCGAAGGCCGGCTGTACGTGGCCTTTGATGGAAAAAAACCGGCGGGCTGTATCGCCCTGCGTGATATGGGAGAGGGCCGCTGCGAGATGAAACGCCTGTATGTTCGGCCGGAGTACCGGAAACAAGGGCTCGGAAAGTTCATGTCGGAACGGATCATTTGGGAAGCCCGAATAGAGGGTTATCATTCTATGTTTTTAGACACACTGGAATGGCTGGAGCCCGCCATAAGTCTTTACCAAAATTTAGGATTTCATGAAATAGAGTCCTATAACGACAATCCCATGGACCGGGCGGTCTATATGCGGCTGGACCTGTGATTTAGGGTCATAGTTATGAAGGAATACAAAAAACCGTTGAAAAGCGAAACTTTCAACGGTTTTATCTTTTTTTAGGTCTATGCCGGGGGTATCATTCCCAGTCCTTGCACACATCCACCCAATCTATAAAGTTAGAATATTTTTCCACTTCCGGAATGGTGAGTTCGATGGCACTGTTGTCGCTCCCGCAGGCGGGAAAGACGGTCTCAAACCGTTTCAGGGATACGTCCAG
>JAFWFI010000026.1 GCA_017515705.1 Bacillota bacterium | reverse complement strand
GTCTCGATCTGCAGAACGCCGGAATCCTCCGTGAAGGAGTATTTCACCGTTTTCCCATCCAGTCTGACGGAACCTTCGGTGAGCTCGAGCTCTTTCGGGATCTCGTCGGTAACCGTTGCGTTTTCCAGTCGGTATTCCGCATCACTGTCGTTTCCGAAGGTAATGGTATAGGTCACCTTATCCCCGGCTTCCGCCAGCGGATGGTCGCTTTCCTTCCGGATAAAGGGCCGGGTTTCGCCCCGGGCGACCAGCACGCCGTCATCGGATGCCGTATACTCATCTTCCTGTACATCGCCGTTTTGCCCGGAGGCGCGGGCGGTATTCCGGATTCGTTTGTTAAAAGCTTCCTTGCCTACTTTGACCTTGAAGGAAAGGTCCGTCACGCCGCAGGGCGGGATATCGCCGGCATTGACGGTCAGCAGGTTTTGGCGGATGGTGTATTCGGCTGCGGTGCCATTGAGATACACCGTGCCATCCACCAGCTGGGTCCCCTCCGGGATCTCATCCCGGATCTTCACGTTTTTCCAGTCGTCGGTGGCCTTTTCGCCGTTGCCCGCCAGAATATGATACGTGATGGTGTCTCCCGCATAGCTTTCCCGGCGATCCGCGCTTTTCTTCAGGTACGGGGCGGCGGATCCTTTCGAATAGATATAAGTGATGGTGCGGATGTAACCCAGGTAATCATAGGCCGGTATTTCCGGCGCACTGCCGGAAGCCTTTCCCTTTGTGGTGACCGGTTTGGCGATCTCATTCCCGTGGGTATCCGTGAACCGTTCCGTAATGACATTGAAGACCCCTCCGTTATAATCCGTACCGTGCCACTGCGCGCCGTTGTGGCGGATGGTGGCTTCCATCACATCACAGTAACCCCAGTAAGATTCCGGAAGGTCCCTGTAGGGATTTTTCACCTTCAGTTCCCGGAGCTTTTCCACGGTCACGGACCGGTTGATGACCCGGTTGATCAGGGTCATGGTTTCCATCCTCGTAATGCCCTGATCGGGGCGGAACGTACCGTCCTCATATCCTTTCAGCCATCCTTTTGCCGTGGCGGAAAGAATGTAGGAATAGGCCCAGTGATCCCGGGGGACATCGGAGAATACTTCGCCTGCCCGGTATTCCAGACCGGAGAACTGTGCGGCGATGGCTGCCAGTTCCGCCCGGGTAATGGGTTTGCCCGGGGAAAACTTCTTTTCGAAGACATCCTCCAGGATGCCGATGTTGTACAGCGTTTCCAGTTCATCGTAATACCAGGCGCCGGCTTTGACATCGGAATACGTCCTGCCGGTCATCCTCTTTTTAAAATCCGGGTAAATGCCGTCGTAAAGCCGGTAAAAGATCACGACCGCTTCCGCGCGGGTCAATTCGTTTTCCGGCTGGACAGTCTTGTCGGGATAGCCGATGATGTACCGGATATCCTTGTGGGAATAGATCTGTTCCACTGCCCTTGACTGCTCCACGTAGGTATACCCTTTTATATCCTGCGGGTGCTGTTCTTCGTATTCTTCCGAGTATACAGATGCATCGGCGATTTCGGAACCGTCCCGTGCATCGACGTACTTTTCGCTGGTTTCGGTCAGTGCGGAAGCCCCTTCCCGGGCATAAAGGCCGGTGGGGAATCCACCGAATACCAGCAAAAACGACAATAGAATACAAAGACCGCACCGGATTTGCTTGGTTCGATCCATCATTTCATTTCCTTTCTTTTCCTGTGAATGGCCATGATCCGGGTCACCCATCCGCTTCCTGCTGAGGCCGGGGCACTCCCGAAGAAGCACCCCGGCTCTCACTGGAGGATCGTCGGAAAAGCCTGAATGACAGAGGGGATGGGTGTTGCAGGATCAAATGAGCAGAAATTGTGTAAGATGATAAACGAATCAGAAAGGTCAGGCTTCTCCTCTGATCGTCGTACTCAGGTTTTGTTTATTTTCGGTTTAAGGAAGGTCCGAAACTTTGCGGGGGTGCCGCTGCCCTTTTCTTTGCGGGCACTCCTGTGTTTCCCCGCCGGTTTTCTGCCGCCGCCTCTCAGCCCGGCAGCCAGCACATTGAAACCTGCCAGGATCAGCGCTGCGCCGCACAGATTGGACACGGATAAATCGGCCAGCCAGTAGAGGGCGAGAAAGACCGAAAACGACAGGATCAGCAGTATGGTGCCTGCCGGCAGTTCCATATGCAAAGACCTTTCTTTCACCGGTTTTGATGCAGCGTCGGGCAGTTTTCTTCTGCTGCAGTACAGGACCTTGTAGCAGTCCCAGCATCCTCCGCCTTCCTTCAGCCGGTCCCCCGCTGCTTTCATGACGGGCTTCATCTCCGGAGGACAATGGTCTTCCAGAAAAGAAAACAGTTCTTCAAGCCCTGTCCGGAAGCCCTCCCGGGTCAGACCGGATGAAGGAAGATAGAGAAGCCGGATCTCGCCGGCGCTGTTGATGAATACGGTTTCCGAATGGACCAGAAAGCCGCTTTCTTCCAGGAGGAATTCTCCGGCAGTCAGGATCCGGCGCAGGATCTTCATGGCCGTTTTCCGGTATTCCGCGGGAGGCCTTTCCTGTTTAAAGTATTCTTTCAGGGAAACGGCATCCGGGATCAGGTATTCAAACCGCTCACCGTCCAGCGTACTGAAACGGGTCGGAAACGGCAGTGCCGGGTCCGGGTTCTTTTCCATCATTCTGAAGGCATATTCCCTGCATTCGCGCACCGGGGTCTGTATCAGGACTTTGGTACCGCCCGGAACGGAGGAGGACCTCAGTTCGATACCCTGCGGCAGCCGCACCGCCGGACGGCTTTTCCGGATCTGGAAAACCAGACTGCTTTTCCCTACCCTGATTCGGTCTCCGTCCCTCAGAAGAGCGGATTCACCGGCCTTCAGCCGCTCGTCATTGACTAAGCTTCCGTTCCGGGACCCGGCGTCTTCGTAGCGGAATTCCTGTTCGCAGGTAATGACGCCGTGACGGCGGCTGACATAGAGATCCTCCAGATTCAGGTGGTTTTCATCGTTGATCTGGTCTCTGCCAATGATGTATTGATTATGATTGCGGATCGTCATCAGGACATTGCCCTCCGGATCCTTCAGCCTTCCCTGCATTCTTTCACCTCAATAACATACTGCGCACGGGGTATAACGGCCGGAAGAAGATGCCTCTCCTGCCGGGACGCAGATAAAATAATGATCGGCATCCCGGGTCAGGTAAAAGCAGTTTCCGTGGTGGTACCGCTCCCCGTAGTTCGGAAACACATAAACATATTCTTCATCATTCGTTTCCATGGATGAAAACGGGATCTCATTGCCGGCAAGATCGGCCCCGTTCCACTTTCGGGACGCCAGGCGGTCTGAGATCCGGATCTCATTTAGAAGACCGAACGGAAGATCCAGCCGGACCGGATAGCGAATATCCACCAGATAGACATCATCATCCACTTTCAGGTCCGCATCGATGTCGATCTCCTTCCGAATCTTCTGGTGTGTGTCGTGACAGGTTTTGCTTTCATACATCCGTTCCGAAAACCCCGCAGCGCCCAGTTGGCTTTCCCAGGAAAGCTCCGCCAGATTCCGGCAGGCTTCAAAATGGATGATTTCCTGAAAGTGAAGCACCTGAAGAATATAGACCAGAAGAACGACGGCAAACAGAAACACCGGTGTCAGGATTGCCGCTTCCAGGATCACATACCCCTTGTTTTCCTTCAGTTTATTTCGAAGTCCATTCAATATTCATACACCCCTTCCGCCTGCATCACATTGTCTTCGATGATACCCGGCAGGACGGACGGCAGATGGGGGATCCGCCTGAACTGCGCATGGTCTTCAAACCCGGTGATGCAGTTTCGAAAATCAAAGGATTTGTCGTATCGTCCCTTCATATTGATCTGGATCAGGTCCATGGTGCGCAGTTCCAGGTCATTCATGCCGACCGTGAGCATCAGCAGGTTCAGGTATCCGTCATAATCCAGTCCCCTTCCCTCTTCATAAGACGGCTGGACGGTCTTTTCACCGTAGATGCTTTCCAGCGAAAGCTTCCAGTCCCCGGCCGTTTTCATGAAAGGAACTTTTCCCCCGTTCATCAGCGTGTCCATGTCCTCCGAGGCTTCCATGCCGGCCCAGGCAGCAGCGATCAGAAACTGGACCGCGGGCAAAAAGAGTTCCGCGCCGGTGGCAGCTGCGGCCGTCAGGGTCAGGTCGTACTTTTGGGGATCCGAATAAATATGGGCGATATTCATCCCTGTCCGAAGCAGAAACAGCTCCCGCCGAACGGCGGACAGGTTCTCTTTGTCGCTGAGTTTTCCGCGGATCAGGTATTCCTTCTCCCCCAGAAAAAACGTTTCCTTACTTACCGCCCCTTCCTTCAGCACGCTTCGGAAGTGTTTGCCGATATAGCCCATCAGCAGCAGTTTGTCGCCGCCGGAGCTGACGGATGAAAAGAAACTGTCCAGAAAACCGGAACTGTCTTTCCCCAGGTCCATCAGGGCATCCTCCTCCCCCAGACGATAGGCTTTCTCCCTCGTGTGCGGGCCGGCGGCATTCCGGGATGGCAGGGATTCGATGACCATGGTGTTTCTCAGGGTCCGTCCCTCCGGAACGTTTTCCGGGTCAAAGGCGGCCTGCTTCAGTTCCAGCGGATCCCGCTCCGCGGGATTCTCCGGGACTTCTCCGGTCTCCGGATCCGGCGGAAGGGTTTCCGACAGGGCGGTCTTCTCGCCCTCGTAACTGTCCCGGGCGTTTTGATACAGGCTGTCGATGTCCACCGGCCCTCCAATCAGTCCGGAAAGGGTTTCCAGCCCGGTTTCCAGCGCCTGGTATTTCATGATTTCCCTGAGCTGCTGCATAAACAGGCCCGTTTCACGAAGGCCCCTGCCGCTGCAGGACACCGTTACGTCCGTCAATTCCAGATCGAAAAACACGATCTCATCTCCGGAAGCGCCCGCCGTCCGGCACATCTCCCCGGCATACCGGCGGATGCGGGATGCGATCTCGTCCTCGCCTCCGGTAAACGCCATGAACCCATAATCTTCAAAAAGATGCCGGTCGTATTCCGCCAGAACGGACTTGGCCGCAAGATAATGGATCCGCTGCGTATAGGAATTGGCCACCGCCAGGCTGCAGGCATCCCCTGCTGCCCCGGCCAGTACCACAATGGCCAGGAGAACCATGCAGAGGAAGACGGAAACGGCTCCTTTCCTATTCTTCGTTTTCATGGATCAGGTCCCCGATCAGGGCGGCATTCCGGATCCCGGCGCTTTCCCCGAAACCCTCCCGGAAAACGGTGTTGTCGGCCCGGCTCTCTTCCACTGTGCCGGCAAAAAAGTCCATGGTGAGCCAGATCACGCTGAAGGTCAGCATCAGCAGGATGGGGAACAGAATGGCGGATTCCACGAAAATGCTCCCCCGCCGGCTTTTCAGGATCTTCATTTTACATGAAGGAGGAGGCTTTCAGCCCGCCGAATACATCATTGACGAATTGGGTGATCTGGGTCTTGAAAATCAGGCCCAGTGCAATGGCAATGGCAATGAGCAGCCCGACCTGCACCAGTTCCATGCCTTGGTTATCCCTCAGGATTTTCTTGATTCTTGCAGTTAACATAGTTCTCTCCAATCTCACAATTGCAATATTGCCGGGGTCATGACGATGACGATCAGCACGGTCAGGATGATCATCAGGGGGAAAATCAGCTTGGTGTCGGCTACCCTGCCCAGTGTCTGTATGGCGGCTTTCCGCTCCCGCCACATCAGGATGCTTTCGTTTTCCAGTTTGCCGACCAGGTCGTTCCCGGAGCCCAGGCTGTCCCGGAGAACCACGGCCAGCCTGGCGAACTCCCGGACTTCCAGCCTTTCGGCCATTCGGATCAGTTCCGAGGAGAAAGCGGCGTTGCTGTTGCGCATGGTCCGGACGGATTCCCCCAGCTCTTCATAAAAGGTTTTTTTGCGGGTATTCCGCTGGAAGCGTTCGTAATCGCTCCAGATCCGGTAAACGGACTCGGTCAGGATCACTCCGGCGGACAGCAGCATAACCAGTTTGTCCAGGAAATAGGGGAAGTCCCGGGATATCTCCGCCCGGCGTTCTTCCCGCGCATTCTTCAGATCGCTCTTTTTTTTTCGGTACAGGAAAACCGCCGCCAGTATGGTCAGGGACCCGGCCAGAATAAACCGGTGATCCGAAGGCGCTTTCCATCGGACCGGAATGCCGCTCTCCAGCCGGTCGGGCAGGTCCGCATAACGCTTCGTATTGTTTTCATTGATCTCCCGGTTGACCGCCGAAAGATCGGTTTCCAGCGTTCGCTGAAGGTTTTCCGCATCCGGCACACAGTTTTGAATCACGGCGGCAGACCATTGCCGGGTCTCACCGTCCAGTTCCAGAACAGCCTCCAGCCGGACTTCCTTTCCGGGATTTCCCGTCGGAGATACCCGCCCCCGCTCATCCACAAGCCCGGGGTCGCTGCTGTTCCAGAGAAGCGTGATGCCGGTGTCCGGGTCTTCCGTGATCAGGTCCAGGTCCTTTGTCACATTGTCCAGGGACTCGTTTTCCCCCAGGATGAGGCTGCCCAGCCTTTTTTCGAATTCATCGAGGCGGCGCTTCTTCTCCTCTTCCGTCAGTTCCATCGGATCCACCGTCAGTTCCACGTTTCGCCGGCTGATCTGCCCGTCCACTTCCGCTTCCATGACTGCCGTCACCCGGCGGGATTCGTTTTCGTAATCGTTTCGCCGGATCTTTTCCACATCCACTTCCCCGCCCCGCCAGTTCAGGTACAGGTTCAGGGCGATCAGCGCAAAGCCGGCCAGGATGAGGAGAAAGACCAGCGGGTTGTTTCGAATCGCAGTCTTCATATCTTGATATCCATTATCTTCAGACACAGCAGTGCGGCGGCGCCCACGGCGCCCAGGCACAGTGTCATGATCAGCCTTCCGGCCATTGTCACGTATAAAACATCGGCATAGTCGCTGGACGTCATCTGCAGAAAGAGCAGGATCAGCGGCGTGATGCTGCACAGGATCACCGCTTCCAGCTTTTTCTGGGACAGGATGCTCTGCAGTTCCTGCCGCAGGCCGATTTTCTCCCCGATGATCCCGGCCGCCTTGTCGATGGCCTTTTCCCGGTCCCCGCCGGAACGGATGCAGATGCAGTAGATTTCGATGAAGTTCCGGATGTCCTCGATCCCGCACTCCATGCTGAAGTCCATGAGGATCCTCTCCGGCGATTCATTGGTTTCCCGTATTCTCATGTCCATGTCCGAGAAGACCCTGGTCAGGTAGCTTTCCTGTCCGTAGATCCGCTCCAGGTTCTGCCGCGCCGTCCGGATCGCATAGGCGGCCTGGCGTCCGGAAGCTGCGGAATCGGAGAACGCATACAGCACATCCTTGAACTGCATGTTCACCTCTTCCCGTTTTTTCTCCCGCCGGTAATACAGGTACCTGCCCCTGAACACGAACGGCAGCAGGCAAAGTACCGCAGAAGCGAGGAGGCTCCTGTAAAACAGCCAGCCCGTGCCGGCGCAGACCGCGGCTCCGGCCAGATAATACAGGATCATTTCCCTGGCGGGGGGACGGTAGTCATCAAGAGACATCATGGCTTTGCCCCCGCTTTCTCAGCCGGAGTTTGTCCGTATTTTCCATTGAATTGCCGGTCCTCGCAAGTCCGTCCTCCCCAAGCAGGAACAGAGGATTCATTTTGATGGTTCCGCCCCCGCCGTCCGTCACCTCGCTGATCTCGATGACTTTCCGGGTCAGGTCCGGGAAACGGCCCAGGTGAACGACCAGGTCGATGGCGGACACGATCTGCTGGCGGATGGCGTCCAGCGGAAAATTCTCGGCGGTCAGCACCATGGTTTCCAGACGGTACATCATGGCTTTTGCCGAGTTGGAATGGCCGGTGGACATGCATCCTTCGTGGCCGGAATTCAGGGCCTGAAGCATGTCCAGTGCCTCCGCTCCCCGCACTTCCCCCACGATGATCCGGTCCGGGCGCATACGCATGGCGGTTCGGATCAGCTGACGGATGTTCACCGCTCCCTTTCCCTGCGAATTGGCATTCCGGGTTTCCAGCCGGACCAGGTTGCCGATCCCGTCCATCTGTAGTTCATAGGAATCCTCGATCACCACCACCCGTTCGCTTTTGGGGATGTAGCCCGACAGGGTGTTCAGGAAGGTGGTTTTCCCGGAACTGGTGCCGCCGGATATAAAAATGTTATGTCCGGTCTCCACCATGGTTTTCAGAAACTCTGCGGCTTCAGGGGTCAGGCTTCCGGTCCGGATCAGGTCTTCCATGGATCGGGTCTTTTTGGGGAATTTCCGGATCGTCAGGATCGGACCGTTGACCGCCACGTTGGAATAGACCGCGTTGACCCGGGAACCGTCTTCCAGGCGGGCATCCACGATGGGCTGGATGTCATTGATTTCCCGGTGGACCCCGGCGGCGATGCGCCGGATCAGTTCCTCCAGGTGTTCCCGGCTTTCAAACCGCAGGGGCACCGGTTCCAGGCGCCCGCTCCGTTCGATGAAGATGCTGTCCGGCCCGTTGACCATGATCTCGTTGACTTCATCGTCCTCCGCCAGGGGCTGCAGGATATCCAGCTCTTTCCGGGTCACATTGAAAACCGCGTCCGTGAGCGCCTTCTTCTGACGGAAATCCGTCGTGTCCGGCAGGCTCAGGTCCATCACGGCATTCTCGATGATCCGGCGGGCCTGGTCATCCGATATCTCCTTTTCATTCTGTTCGTGCAGGCGCCGGCGCACCTCCGCCGTGATCCTCGATTGCTGTTCGTAGCTCTGTTCTTTTTCAGATAAAGCATTCATGATCGATAAACTCCGTGATCGTTGTCAGGTCTTCCGGCATCCGGGAAGAAGGACGGTCGGACCGGGGCATGCTTTCGCTCCCCTTCTCCAGGTGGAGGATCAGGCCCGGAACGTCGCTGTCGGCAAAGCGCCCGGACACACAGATTTCCAGAATCCGTTTACCCGGATCCGTATCCTCCTTCAGCTTATAAAGCACAGAGTCCAGCCTCCGGCGGCTGTCGGCGTCTTCCCCGTACAGCACCAGGATCAGATCCATCTGGTTCAGCGTAAAAGGATAGACCGGGGAATCGCCTTCCGGCAGCGTCGCCGCAAAATAATCGGCCCGGCAGTATTCCCGGATCCTGCCGTACATTCGTCTCAGTTCCCGGTCGGTCAGCGTTCGGTAGGGATTGGGGCCGGGAGCCTGCGGATACCGGTAGGTACCGTATGTATTGCTAAAGGCGAACCGTTCATAATCGGTCAGCAGTTCCGGCGTCTGCGCATAGATGCAGCTGTAAATGAAATCGTCCCAGGTCCTTCCGCCATCCCTGCGAAACGCGGCAGAATCGTTTGATGGGATATCCCTCAGGTCGGCGCGGAGGATCCTGCTGCCGTTCTCGTTCAGACCCGTCAGGATGACATCCTGTGCTTCCATCAGCGAGGAATCGCTGTCTGTCAGCAGGAATCCAATGGTCCGTATCCGGAAAAGCGGTTCGTGATCCGGCGTTAGACCGGAAACCAGGTCGCGGAAAACTTCTTCCCCGGGACGGTACGGATCCATCCATCCGGTTTCATCTTCTTTTTTCCCCCTGCTGTCCCCAAATCCTCCGGCAATGCGGACACCGGGACCCTGGTGGATATGCTTCAGTGCCCCGCCCAGCAGTATCCTGTCATAGGCATCAAAGCTTTCCTCCGTTTCTTCGAACCACCGCTGGGGATCCAGGCAGTCCGTTTCAAAGGGCGGACATTTTTTCCTCAGCCAGAGCGACAGTGCCCGGTCGTATTCCGGGTCGGAGCTGGCCAGCAGCATTCGAAATGAATTCATCGTCATCACCTCCTGTTGAATTTACTATATTTTAACAGGCAGATAAATACATTTGCAACAGTATTTTTTATTTCTGCATTTTTTTCAATATTTCCGACACATTCGGTATCAAAAAATAAAAAAGGCCTGGAAAACATTGATTTTCCATGCCTTTTCTGGTAAAAATAAAGCTTCTATCCGATGTTTTTCGTGGCGATCAGCCGGGTGCCCGGCCTCAGGAAGTCTTCCAGCAGCACCTGCCCGGCTTCCACCTTCGCGGGGGCGATGAAATCCTTCAGCATGGACATGCCTTCCGGCATTTCCTCCAGGGGCACCGGCCGGTCCGTCCGGACGCTGACGAGGGCGCCGCCTTCCGTGAGGACGGTGGTGGTGAGGATCCGGAAGGGATGTTCCTTTTCGTTTCTTGCATAGATCTCCCCTTTCGGGCATTTTCCGCCGGTGTAATCCCTCAGGTCGATCCGGCAGCTGTTGGGGCAGATGATGCAGGTGATGAAAAAATGATCATCCTTTGTACGGAGTTTTTCCCGTTTACGCTCTTCCAGGAACTTTGAACGCTCCCGGCGGATCCGGGGCGCCTCCTCAAAACTGTATTCCGAGTAGTGGTCCCTGCCCCGCATCTTCGCCAGCAGGTAACCCGCCGTATCCAGGGCGGCCTGTTCCCCGCTTTCCGACACATCGTCCACCAGATCGTGAACGTACAATGCGTTGCCGCAGCAAAACAGCCCGGAGACAGGTCCCTCCACGAAGCCGTCTTCCGGCCTGAGCCCGGCGGAAAGGATCACCGTATCGCATTCCATGAGGGTTTCTTCGCCGTTTTCCCGGCGGATGGTCACGGATTCCACGCGTTTTCTGCCGCTGATTTGGATCACTTCCGAGCCCGTCAGCAGCGGAATATCATAATCGTCCAGGCACTCCTTCCGGTTCCGGGGAAGACCGCCGCAGACTTCTTCCTTCTCGACCACGCAGAGCACTTTGCTGCCCTCCAGGGTGAATCGGCGGGCCATGATCAGCCCGATGTCGCCGGAGCCGATGATGACGATGCGTTCCCCGATCCGGGCATTCAGCAGATTCATCATGCCCTGGGCCGTGCCGGCGGTATAAATACCGGCAGGACGGTCTCCGGGGATCATCAGCTCTCCCCTGCTCTTTTCCCGGCATCCTGAGGCGAGTATCGCCGCATCGCAGCAATATTCCTCTGTTCCTCCCGGCCCGGCTGCCGTGATGAAGACCTTGCCCGACTCCCCTTCCCGGATGCTCAGGACGGTGGTTTCATACCGGACTTCCATGCCGGCTTCCTTCAGTTTGTTTTCATATACCAGGCTGTATTCCGGCCCGGTGAGGTTTTTCCCGAGGCGGATCAGCCCGAATCCGGGATGGATGCACTGGCGCAGGATCCCGCCGGGGATCGCTTCTTTTTCCAGGATCAGCACGTCCCGGAAACTGAGTTCATTGAGTTTCACCGCCGCCGCCATGCCTGCCGGACCGGCGCCGATGATGATGACTTCCCTGTTATCCACGGTCCGCACCTCCCTTCAGGATGCCCGGAAACAGTTCGCTGCCGGGCCCGTCGTAGGTGAGGCGGTCCGTCGGGATTCCGGCCTTCTCCGAAAACAGACGGCTCATGTCCAGCGTGCAGAAACCGCCCTGGCAGCTGCCCATGGAAGCCCGGGTCCGGTTTTTGATCCCTTTCACCGTCGGGAGCGCTCCCAGCCTCGTCAGGTTCTCAAAAGCCTGCAGGATCTCCCCTTCCGTCACGGTCTCGCAGCGGCAGATCATCTTTCCGCGAACGGCCGTTGAAGCCGGCGGGAACAGGCTTTCCCTGCCCGGGAATTCTTCATTGTTATTCTTGTCGACCAGCCCCTCCTGCCGCAGCATTTCGGCCACCAGTCCGGCGATGGGCACGGAGGCCGTGATGCCGGGCGACTCGATCCCCATCAGGTGGATCATCCCGGGCCGGCCGGGGTCCTGTTCGATCACGAAATCGTTCAGCGGATAACCGTCCCGGTCCGTCAGTTTCGGACGGATGCCGGAAAAACTCCGGATGGGTGTCAGGGCTGCCTGATCGCCCAGCAGACAGCGGGCGCCTTCCAGAAGCTCCGCCATGACCGGCGCTTCGGTCGCCATGTCCTCCGGGTCTTCCAGGAATTCCGCGCTGGGCCCGATCATCAGGTTGCCGTGAAGGGTCGGGGTCAGGTGGATTCCAAGCACGCCTTTCTCCGTGTCCGGAACGGGATAGACCGGCCGGGATAGGCCTCCGAAGGATCCTTTCTCCAGCAGGTGGTACTCGCCCCGGCAGGGGCGGATGCGGTAGGTATCGTCTCCCGTCATCCGGCGGATGTCTGCGGAGAAAAGCCCGGCGGCGTTGATCACGATCCGGGCGGAAATCTCGAACGTTTCCCCGCCGGAGGAACGTGTTTTTATCACGGTGCCCTCTTCGTCTTTCGACAGGGCTGTCACTTCATGTCCGAACAAAAAACAAGCGCCCCGGACTGCGGCATCCTCC
>JAFWFI010000025.1 GCA_017515705.1 Bacillota bacterium | reverse complement strand
TTGGGCTGACGCGGAAGGCAGTGCGGGGGAGACTCGGTCAGCCTGAAAAGGACTGACAGTTAATTTGGGATGACACTGGAAATGACAAAAGAATCCAAAAGGGGGAGAAGATGAGACAAAACAGTATGAAAGAACACTTTATGGAAAGAATCAAAGAACTCCAGCAGATCCGCCGATCCTTGAACAGGAAAAACGGCGATCGCCCGAAGGGACGGCTTCGGATCACGCACAAAAGGGGAAAACCGATGTACTACCATGAGTGGAAGAATGGAAAAAGCAAGTATATCCGAAAAGGTGATATCGAACTCGCCAGGCAGTTGGCACAAAAGGATTACGAGGAAAAAGTATTGAATGCGGTGAAGCAGGAAATGATGGCCATCGAGAAATATATGAAACTGACGCCGGGGACTTCGGCGGAATCTGTTTATGAGGAGATGAACCAGGACCGCAGAAAACTGATCCGGCCGATTCGGCCAACCAGGGAAGACCGGGTTAATCAGTGGTTGTCGGAACCATATGAGGGAAAGCCTTTTCGCGAAGATGCGCCACCCTTTTACACGAACCGGGGCGAGCGGGTTCGGTCAAAATCGGAACTGATTATTGCTAACCTGCTGGATCGATTGGGAATCGCTTATAAGTATGAAGCGCCTCTTTTTCTGGAGGGTTATGGGGTGGTTTATCCGGATTTCACAATTCTGCATCCAGTCACATTGGAGGAGATATACCTTGAACACTTTGGAATGATGGATGACCCGGAATACGTGCAGAAAGCGCTGAAGAAGATAAACTTATACGAGCTAAACGGGATTTTCCCGGGGAAAAGACTGATTTTGACACATGAAACGCTGAACGAACCCCTGGACTCCAAGCTGCTGATCAAGATTCTGGAAGCCTATCTCATGGAATCGCAAAGTTAGGCTGACGCGGAAGGTGGGGAAGAGTGAGATTGGTCAGCCTAAGTTGGAAAAGTGAGAGATTTAGGCTGACGCGGAAGGTGGCGTGGGGGCAAGTTGGTCAGCCGAAAACCCGGTGATAGGACATTAGGGCTGACCAAATTCCAGAGTTGCTTCGCCAATCGTCAGCCCTAGACGAAGGAACCGCTGAACTGGGCTGACGCGGAAGGAAGTACAGGGACGAATCGGTCAGTCCGGAAAGGGAGAAGAACGTAGTTGGGCTGACGCAGCGCTAAAGAAAAGGGCGGAGTTGTCAGCCTGGTGAGGAAGAATTGTGGGCTAAGGCTGACGCAGGTGGCGAGATTAGGAGCGATTGGTCAGCCCATGGAAATGGATTCGCGGGCTAGGGCTGATATGTGAGGCTGAAAGGGGAAAGATTGGTCAGCCGAAAACCCGGTGATAGGACATTGGGGCTGACCAAATTCCAGAGTTGCTTCGCCAATCGTCAGCCCTAGACGAAGGAACCGCTGAACTGGGCTGACGCGGAAGGAAGTACAGGGACGAATCGGTCAGTCCGGAAAGGGAGAAGAACGTAGTTGGGCTGACGCGGCGCTAAAGAAAAGGGCGGAGTTGTCAGCCTGGTGAGGAAGAATTGTGGGCTAAGGCTGACGCAGGTGGCGAGATTAGGAGCGATTGGTCAGCCCGGAAAAGACAGTGGTTTAATAGATGAAAGTTAGGCAGCGGCTGAAGGAAGTTCTTGTAGCCGCTTCCGAAAAAAGCTATAATAAAACAGAGATTAGAGAACAGATGAAGGAGGTTCAAATATGAGCAAGGTTTTGGTATTAATGGGAAGCCCGAGAAAGAACGGGAATACGAAATTACTCTGCGATGAATTCATCCGTGGCGCGCAGGAAGCCGGCCACGAAGTGGACTATGTGGCGGTTCAGGGGATGAAGGTAGCCGGATGCCTGGGATGCGGCGCCTGCATGGCCAACGGCGGTGAATGCATCCAGAAGGACGACATGCAGGACATCATCGCAAAAGTAGATGCGGCAGACCACATCGTACTGGCTTCTCCGGTCTATTATTACACCTGGACGGCACAGCTGAAGGCGGTTCTGGACCGGTTCTACTGCCGGCTTCTGACACTGGGCGGAAAGACCTTCCACCTGATCAGCAGCTGCGCTTCCGCCACACCGGAGTACACGGAAATGATGGTGAACAGCTTCCGCTGCTTCTACCCCTGCTTCTACGGAGAAGGGAACAAAGAGGGCGGCATCGTGATCGGCTACGGCACCCAGAAGCCGGGAGACATCAAAGGCAGCCCGGCCATGCAGGAAGCCTACGAAATGGGCAAAAATCTGTAATCCAAACGACAGAATTGCATGCAATAGAGGACTCCCGGGAGTCCTCTTTTTGATGTTTGCGCAGGATGGCTGCCGGATTTGGCGGAAAACCTTTTGTCCCAAAAGCCGTTGTTTCATGATATAATGAATCAGACTGAAACTACGGACTGATAAAGGAGAGAATACTATGGGTTCACTGAACGGATTAAAGATACTGGATTTTTCAACATTGCTGCCGGGGCCGTACGCCTCGCTGATGCTGGCGGACATGGGGGCGGAGGTGCTGAGAATTACCTCGGCATCCAAGCCGGACATCGTGACGAATTACCCGCCTTTCATCGAGGGCACCGGGACCTCGGCCTGCGAAGCCTGGCTGGGACGGAACAAGAAGACCATGTTCCTGAACCTGAAGACGGAGGAAGGCAAGGCCATCGTCCGGGAACTGGTGAAGGAATACGACATCGTGCTGGAACAGTTCCGGCCCGGGGTCATGGACAAGCTGGGGCTGGGGTACGAAGACCTGAAAGCGGTGAACCCCGGCGTGATCTACTGCGCCCTGACCGGGTACGGCCAGACCGGGCCCCTGCGGGATGCGGCAGGCCACGACATCAATTACATGTCCCGCAGCGGAATCATTTCCCACGCCGGCCGGAAGGAAGGGGGACCTTCCCTGATGAACTTCCAGATCGCCGACATCGCCGTGGGGTCGCTGAATTCCGTTATCGGCATTCTGGCGGCGGTGAACTACCGCCGGGATACCGGAAAGGGCCAGTTTGTGGACGTGGCCATGATGGACGGCTGCGTGCCTTTCAACAGTCTGGACGGAGCGGGCTTCCTGGTATCCGGCAAGCAGCCGGAACGGGAGGGGATGATGCTCAACGGCGGCTGCATGTACGATTATTACGAAACCAAGGACGGGAAGTATATGAGCGTGGGCTCCCTGGAACCCCAGTTCTGGAGGAATTTCTGCCGGGCTATTCAGCGTGAGGACCTGATCGAAGGAACGGTTTTTCCGGAAAACGTGGGGGAAGTCAAGGCTCAGATCCGGGGCATTTTCAAGACAAAGACCCGGGACGAATGGGTGGATGTGTTCGCCGAATACGACGCCTGCGTCCAGCCGGTGCTGGACCTGAAGGAAGCGCTGCTGGAGGACGAGCAGGTTAAAGACCGGCAGATGGTGGTGGAAGTGGAGATGCCTTTGCATCCCGGCGTGAGGGTGAAGCAGCTGGCTACCTCCGTCAAACTCAGCGAATGCCCCTGTGAATATGAGTTTGCCGGCTATCCCACGGGGCACCATACCCGTGAGATCATCGAAAAACTCGGACTGGATTACGAAGAACTGGAAGAGAAGGGGGTTTTCCGCTAAAAATGAACGAACCGGCCCTTCTGCATTTTTATGCAGAAGGGTCTTTTTGTTTGTCTTTTCAGGTGGTAAAATAGTAGTATCCGATAGCATAGGAACGAACACGGGAGGTAATTATGCAGAACAGACCAAGAGCGAGAAAGACCTTCACTTCCGGCGGCGGAAGCGGAGTGCATAAAACCGGCAGCGGACACGGCGGCGGCCCGGTAGGCGGCGGCAGTATGTTCGGCCAGGGTTCCGGCCAGTCCGGCGGATTCGGCGGGAACCAGAATTCCGGCAGCGGCGGCCAGAGGGGCGGCGGCAGAATGGGCTGCCTGCCCATCATCATCATCGCGATCCTGGCCCTCGTGGGCGGAGGCGGTGCCCTGGGCAGCGGCCTCTTCGGCGGAGGCGGCGGAGGCGGCAGCAGCAGCAACATCGACATTTCCGACCTGCAGAGCATGCTGAATTCGGGCAGCGGGGTTACCAGCGCCTGGACCGCCAGCGAATCCAATGACGGCACATTGAATACGGAAGTGGCGCCCGAAGCCCGGGACCGCTTCACCACCATTTACGGCAACGGCAAAGACAAGACCACCATCCTGGTCTATATGTGCGGGGCGGACCTGGAGTCCCGTTCCGGCATGGCTACCAACGACCTGAATGAAATGCTCCAGGCCACGGTGGGCAACAACATCAACCTGGTGGTTTACACCGGCGGCTGCCGGCAGTGGCGCAACAACTTGATGAGCAGCAAGACCAACCAGATCTATCAGATCCAGAACGGCAACATCAAATGCCTGGTGAGCAACGCAGGCAACTATGCCATGACGGACATCCGGTCCCTTCAGACCTTCCTGAACTGGGGGAAACAGAACTTCCCCGCCAACCGGATGGACCTGATCTTCTGGGACCATGGCGGTGGATCCATCACCGGCTATGGCTATGACGAAAAATATGCCAGCAGCGGCTCCATGACCCTGGAAGGGATCAACCAGGCCCTGAAGTCTTCCGGCATCAAGTTTGACTTCATCGGTTTCGACACCTGCCTGATGGCTACGGCGGAAAATGCACTGATGCTGAGCAAGTACGCCGACTACATGGTGGCCAGCGAAGAGACAGAGCCGGGCATCGGCTGGTATTACACCAATTGGCTGTCGAAGCTCTCCCAGAATCCTTCCATGCCGACCCTGGAAATCGGCAAGAGTATTGTGGACGACTTCACCACCCAGTGCGCAAAGACCTGCAGGGGCCAGTCCACCACATTATCGGTCATCGACCTGGCAGAACTGGGCCAGACCCTGCCCGCCAAGCTGAGCGCCTTCTCGGCGGATACCGGCAACATGATCAGCGGCGGCCAGTTCAAGACCGTGGCCAATGCCCGCAGCAGCAGCAAGGAATTTGCCCGCAGCTCCGCCATTGACCAGATCGACCTGGTGCATTTCGCCAAGAACCTGAATACCGCGAAGAGCAAGGAACTGGCGCAGACCCTGCTGAACGCCATCAAATACAACCGGATCGGCAGCACTTCCAATGCATATGGCTTATCCATTTACTTCCCGTACAATAAAATCAATAAAGTGGACACGATCTCCAAGATCTACGACTCCATCGGCATGGACAAGGAATACACTTCCTGCATGAAGAAATTCGCCACCATGGGTGTCAGCGGACACGCGGTTTCCAGCGGTTCCTCCTCACCCCTGGGTTCCCTGCTGGGCGGCTCTTACGGCGGCTCCCAGAGCAGTTCCGGGATGAGCAGTTCCGATATGACCCAGCTGATCGGCGCCCTGATGGGCGGCGGATCCGGTGGTTCTTCCTACGGCAGCGGCGGCGTGGACATCTCCAGCCTGGGCAATCTCCTGAGCCTGGGACTGAACAAGAGCAACACCGCATTCCTGAGTGAAAGCGGACTGGATCCGGAAGAAGTGGCCGGTTACATCGAAGAGAACCTGCTGAGCATTGACGACCTGAACTGGACGGAAAACAGCGATGGAGACAAGTGCATTTCCCTGAGCGAGGACAAGTGGGAGCTGATCCAGGGCGTGGACATGGCCATGTTTTACGATGACGGCGACGGCTACATCGACCTGGGGCTGGACAACATTTACGACTTCGACGAGGAAGGCAACCTGCTGCCGAACCTGGAAAAAACCTGGCTGGCACTGGACGACCAGATCGTTTCCTACTACCACACCGAGACCATCGAGTACGGCAATGACAAATACAGCATCACCGGTTACGTGCCGGCACTGCTCAACGGCGAACGGGTCAAGCTGATTCTGACCTTTGACGATCAGAACGAGCAGGGATATGTATCGGGCGTCAGCTATGACTACGACGAAGAGACCAGCGAAGTGGAGGGCAAGCTTGAAAAAGGACTGAATGCCGGAGACAAGCTGGAATTCCTCTGCGACTACTATTCCTACAGCGGCGACTACCGGGACAACTACACCCTGGGAGACAAGGCCATGACCGTCAGCGACCCGGCGGGAATCACCATCCACAACCTCAGCGTTGGCCAGGGCAAGGTGAAGATCGCCTACCGGTTCACGGACATTTACGGCCAGGAATACTGGAGCCCGGCGCTGAGCCTGTAAATCTCTCTAATTCTCTAATAACAAAGGGGCGGCCTGTCGGCCGTCCCTGTATTTTTGTCTTGAAGTTCCTGCGGGGATTTGATATGATGAAGTGTACATCAATTTACAGAAAGAAGACGGTGAAATGAAAGACATCCAAATCAGACAGATTTTCAGAAACACAGCTGAGTACGCCGAACAGGAAGTGGTCGTACGGGGCTGGATCCGGACCAACCGCGGGTCCAACAAATTCGGGTTTATCGAACTCAACGACGGTACCTTTTTCAAGTCCATCCAGGTGGTTTATGAAAAGGAAATCATAGATAACTTCCAGGAAATCTCCAAGGCCCCGATCTCGGCGGCCCTGATGGTTCGGGGCACCCTGGCCCTGACGCCGGAAGCGAAGCAGCCTTTTGAGATCAAGGCAAAAGAGATCGTGATCGAAGCGGATTCCGATGCGGATTATCCCCTTCAGAAGAAGCGGCACAGCATGGAATTCCTGCGTGAAATCGCCCACTTAAGACCCCGGAGCAACACCTTCTCGGCGGTGTTCCGCGTGCGTTCCCTGGTGGCTTATGCGATCCACCGGTTCTTCCAGGAAAGAGACTGCGTTTACGTTCACACTCCAATTATCACCGGCAGCGATGCGGAAGGCGCCGGCGAAATGTTCCGGGTAACGACCCTGGACCTGAACGAGATTCCGAAGAATCCCGACGGCAGCGTGGATTACAGTCAGGACTTTTTCGGCAAGGAAACCAACCTGACGGTATCCGGCCAGCTGGAGGCGGAGATTTTCGCCCTGGCCTTCCGGAATGTCTACACCTTCGGCCCCACCTTCCGGGCGGAAAATTCCAATACAGCCCGGCATGCCTCCGAGTTCTGGATGATCGAACCGGAATTCGCTTTTGCGGACCTGAAGGACAACATGGACATTGCCGAAGACATGATCAAGTACATCATCCGCTTTGTGCTGGAAAATGCCCCGGAGGAGATGCAGTTCTTCAATAACTTCATCGACAAGGGCCTGCTGGAGCGGCTGAACAATATCGTGGAATCCGATTTTGCCCGGATCACCTACACGGAGGCGGTGGACCTGCTGTTGAAGGCGGACCGGGAATTCCAGTATCCGGTCGAGTGGGGCATCGACCTGCAGACGGAACACGAACGCTATATTACAGAAGAAATTTTCAAAAAGCCTGTATTCGTGACGGATTACCCCAAGGAAATCAAGGCTTTCTATATGCGGCTGAACGACGATGACAAGACCGTGGCGGCCTGCGACCTGCTGGTGCCCGGCGTGGGCGAGATCATCGGCGGTTCCCAGAGAGAAGAACGCTATGACGTGCTGACCCGCCGGATGGACGAACTGGGTCTGGATCAAAAGGATTACTGGTGGTATCTGGAGCTGCGGAAATACGGCGGCGTGAAGCATTCCGGCTACGGCCTGGGCTTTGAACGAATCATCATGTACATTACCGGCATGCAGAATATCCGGGACGTCCTGCCCTTCCCGAGAACTCCGAAAACCGCAGAGTTTTAACCGGATTGGGAAACGGTTCCCGGTGATGACCGTAACCGGGAGCATCATTAACACGATATGGATGTATCTACTTGAAAAAGAGATGTATTTCTGTTATAATATTTAAATCCGGTATTTTTGCAAAAACCAACATACCACTGGTCCCGAAAGAAGGGAAATCGGAAACAGGGGGAGGAAACGATGAGGAAAAACAAACGCAGCCGCAGCAGGCGGTTCGCAATGATACTGTTAAGTCTGGCTGTCGTGCTGGCCTATGCAGTGCCGCCGGTGTTTGCGGCAGGCACAGGAGACTTAATGGTCAGCTTCACTTACAAGGATGGAAGCAATACGATCAGAATCAATGGCGGCCAGTTCGACCTGTACAGGGTAGGAGACATCGACAGTAATGGGAAGGTCACGTCTTACACAGACACATTCCGGCCCTATGCGGATTCGATCCCGGAACTGGACAATTCATCGCCGGATGAAGACTGGCGGGAGGTTTCGGTCACTATGGCCGGTTATGTCAGTGCCAATCAGAGCGCTCAACCGGACCAGACCAAGGTTACGGGAAGCAACGGACGGACTGTTTTCCCCAAACTGTCTGATGGACGGTATCTCGTGGTAGGCCACCCGGTTACCCAGGTAATCGCAGGTACGGACGGTGCCGAGATCAACCGGATCTATACGCCGGCGCCTTTCCTGGTGGATATGAGAGGGGAGAATCGGACCGCCATCGTCAAGATGGAAATGAGGGAGTATCCGACGAATACCCAGATTCCGATCACAACTACCCAGATGGTGCGCAAAATCTGGGTCGATGAAGGTAATGAGAACCTTCGCCCGACCAGTATCAGCGTGGACCTGTGGCAGATGAAATACGACAAGGACGGTAATTTCCTGTCGGAAGAACCGCTTTCGGTGGTGCTGAATAACGCCAACGGCTGGCGGCACACCTGGGAAGAACTGCCTTACGTCGATGTGGACGGCAGTTTTTATGAATACCAGGCGGAAGAATCCGCTCCTCCGACGGGCTACACAGTTATAACCGTTCCGGAAGGTGAGACCGGGTTCAAGATCACCAATACCTATAAACCGCCAAAACCCGACGAACCGGGTACTGATACGCCGGGTACAGTGTCCCGGGCAGCCCGGAAAATCTGGGATGATGAAGGCAACGAAAGCAAACGGCCGGAAGGCATCCAGGTACAGTTGCTGAAAGACGGGCAGCCGGATGGAGATCCGGTGACGCTGGATGAAAGCAACAACTGGGAAGTCAAGTGGACCAATCTGACGGACAAGTCCGAATGGACGGTGAAGGAGATTTCCGCACCGAAGGGTTATACCGGCAGCACGGAAACCATTCAGGAAACCCAGACCAGAACGCTGTACGTCTTTACCAACAGCTACAAATCGCCGACGCCTCCTCCCGGAGGGAACAAAACCGACCTGACAGTGCAGAAGGTATGGAAAGATACAGGAAATGAAGACAAGCGCCCGGAAAGCATCGAAGTGCAGCTGCTGAAGGACGGACAGCCCAACGGCAATCCCGTGACGCTGAACGAAAAGAATAAATGGAAACACCAGTGGACGAATCTGTCCACAAAATCGGAATGGTCGATAGAAGAAGTTTCCGTGCCGGAGAACTACACGGCCATGGTCACGAAGGACGGAAAGGTCATTACCCTGACCAATACCTACGTACCGCCGGATAATCCGCCGGACAACCCGGACAATCCGCCGGAGGACAAAAAGGTAAGCTACACGGCGAAGAAGGTCTGGGATGACAAGGGTTACGAATCCAAGCGCCCCAAGAGCGTGGAAGTGCAGCTCCTGAAGGACGGGAAGCAATACGACAAGCAGACATTGAACGAGGCCAACGGCTGGACATACACCTGGAATGACCTGGATGCGTCTGCTACGTGGGAAGTAAAGGAAGCGGCCGTTCCTGCAGGGTACGACGTAAAAACCATCCAGGATGGCACAACGGTCACAGTGAACAATTCCTACAATCCGGAGAGCAAGACCACCCCGGGCGGTTCCACGTCCACAAAGGGTAAGCTCCCCCAGACCGGTATGCTTTGGTGGCCGGTGCCGGTGCTGGCATGCGCCGGACTGCTGCTGATCCTGCTGGGGCTCATGAGAAGAAACAAACGGAGAAATTCGGATGTCGAATAGACAAGGACAAGGATCCCGATTCAATATTCTGATCATCTTAGGGTTGCTGCTGCTCGCAGCAGCCCTTTGCCTGACTGTGTACAATTTTGTCACAGCCCAGAAAGCGGGCGAGGCGGCAGAGCTGGCAGCTCAGCAGCTGATGGAACAGGTCGGGCCTCAGGATCCGGCGGATCCCGGGGCTGCGGAATACGCGGTGGACCCCAATGAAGAAATGCCGACTGCCCTGCTGGACGACCGGTATTACATCGGTGTACTGTCCATTCCGGCCCTGAACCTGGAACTGCCCGTGCAGAGCACCTGGAGTTATCCGAACCTGCGGGTGTCTCCCTGCCGGTATGCGGGGTCGGCTTATACAAAAGACCTGGTGATCGCCGCCCATAATTACCCCCGGCATTTCGGGAACCTGAAGACCCTGCCGGAAGGGACCGAGGCATCTTTCACCGATATGCAGGGGCATGTATTCCATTATCGTTTGCTGGGTACGGAGATTCTGGATCCCTATGCGATGGACTACATGCTGACAGAGGATTTTGACATGACGCTGTTCACCTGCACCATCGGCGGAGCCACCCGGGTGACCCTGCGGTTTATGCTGGCGGACGGGTGAGAAAGCCCGGCCCGGGCCCTTGCAGCATGCTTCGGCAGAAAATTGAGAAAAAAAGTCTCCGGCCAGGAATGGTTTTCGGAGATTTTTTGCTGTTTCCGGCGGAAAAGATTGTTGTCGATGCCCGGTTTAGATGATATAATAAATGAGTGTACTTTTTCAAAGATGGACATAATGAAATAAATATATAGG
>JAFWFI010000172.1 GCA_017515705.1 Bacillota bacterium | reverse complement strand
GATGTTCCCCGCGCTGTCCTTCCGGGACCAGCTGACGCCCGGGAAGTTGTTGTTCTTGACGTATTCGGCTTCCACGATACTCTGCATGTTCGTGTCCAGAGTGGTGTAGATGGACAGCCCGCCGGTGTACAGACGGTTCCGTGCTTCCGATGCGGAAAGTCCCAGTTCCTCCTGCAGGATTTCCACGACTTCATCCTTTGCGTAGTCGGTGAAGTAGGTGGACTGTGCGGTGGTTTCGGACATCTTCTCCGGCGGCCGCAGGGATTCCTTGAGGTCGAAGGCCAGGGCGGCGTCCGCTTCTTCCTGGGTGATGTAGCCGTCTTCCACCATGAAGTTCACGACCCATTTCTGACGATCCTTGAAGGAACTGTTGTAGACCAGGATGTATTCGTCCTGGGTGCCGATGATGTCGCTGTTTTCCGGGTCGATGGCATCGGCCTGGTACCGCTTGATCAGCGCGAAGGCGCTGGGGTTCTTCGGAATGGTGGCCAGGGCCGTGCATTCCGCCAGGTTCAGCTCATTCACCGATTTGTTGAAGTAGGTCTGGGAAGCCGCTTCCACACCGTAGGCGTTGAAGCCCAGGTAGATGGTGTTCAGGTACGCTTCCACGATTTGCTCTTTGGTCAGGCTGTGCTCCAGGATCACCGTGTAATAAGCTTCGGTGATCTTACGCACCATGGTTCTTTCGCTCTTGGATTCCGGCAGGAATACGTTTCGGGCAAGCTGCTGGGTGATGGTACTGGTACCGGAGATGTTGTCCCCGTTCCTCAGGCTTTCCCAAAGCGCGCCGGCTATACGAACGAAGTTGAAGCCCTTGTGCTTCCAGAAGGTCTTGTCTTCGATGGCTACGAAGGCGTTGACTAGGTCTTCCGGCATTTCGGCGTAGTCCAGGTTGGTACGCATTTCATCGGCCACGACCTTTTCTATCAGGTCACCGTTGGCGTCATAGACCACTGAGTTCTCCGCCAGCATGGTGTAAATGCTGTTCGGGTCGATTTCTTCCGCGTTGTTGATGATGAACGCCACGGAGATGGCGCCTGCCACCACGGCGAGGATGCCCGCCAGCAGGATCGACAACAGGGTGATCTTGATGAACTTGAAGAAGGTGATCTTCTTGCTTCTGCGTTTTCTCTTTCTCGGGCCGTTTCCCTGTCTCGCCGGTTTTTTGCCGGCGGATTTTTTCTTGGCTGCCTTTGCGGCTTTTTTGGCGCTGCGGGGTCCGGCTGCTGCGGGGGTGCCTGCTGCGGCAGGGCCTGATTCAGCGCTGACTGCTGCGGTCGCGGCCGCTGCGCCTGCAGCTGCCGCCGCCGGTGCGGCTGCGGATTTTTTCTGAAGTTGTTTTTTCTTGCCCGGCTGCGGGTTCTGCGGATTAGCGGGACGGGCCGCTGCGGGTTCTGCGGTCCGGGGCTGTTCCGGCCGGCGTTTTTTCACGACGCCTTCCGTTCCCCGGGCTGCCCCGGCGGCTGCGGCGCTTCGCCGCGCTCCTTCCGGTGCCGGTTTTTTACGGGCGCCTTCCGGACGGGCCGTGCGGTCTGCCGGCTTGCGCCTGCGCCCATCGGCAGCGCCGCTCTGCTGGGGCCGCGGCCTGCGTTTCGGACGTTTATGCTCGGCGGATGGATCCTTTCCCGAAGACTCTGTGTAGTAGATGGAATCGTAGCCGCCCTTGTTGCGGGGGGCTTTTCCGTTTTCCGGTCTGCCTTTGTTTTCGGAAGGATTCATACCATCATGATTCTTGTCTGACAAAATGCTACCTCCATACGATGTTCCTGTTGTCATTCAAAAATGAAAATTGCATAGATTGCGAGTATATCAATACTTTACGTCTTTCAATTATACCATATTTAGATTTTTTGGCTATTCTTTTTTCGCAAACTGTGTATAATATAATATAATAGTAACAAAAAAATAAGAAAAAGCGAAGAAATACGCGCAGAAATGGAGATGTTTTTATGTACGGAAGTCTTGATGTTGCCAGAGCGGCCATCCAGGTCGCCCTTACCAGTACCCGCCAATCGGAAGAGAACATGATCGCAAAGCTGGGAGAAAGAGGACTGCGGGCAGCGGCGGTCGATGTAGGCGGGAATATCAGCGAGACTGTCCACGTGGTGATCGAACGGGCCATCATCGCTTCCCGTAAATGCCATATCACTGAAGAAAACCACATCCACGACGGCGCTATTGCGGGCGCGGCCAAGGATGCCATCATGCAGATCTCTGCCCGGGTCAACGGACTGAACGGCGGCGGAAAAATCGGGATCTGCCGGGGCGGGGAACACCTCTCCGTATGCATTTTCATGAGCGCCGGACTGCTTCACCTGAACGAGGTAGTGATCGGCCTGGGGCACCGGGCGATCGCAGAGTAACGAAGACCGGCAAGGGAGGCTTTCCGAATTGATATCGGAATGACAGTTACAGCCGTATTGTCATCCTGAGCGAAGCGAAGGATCTTTATAGCTGAGGGTTTACGAACAACCCTCGGCTTTTCATTTTTTTGGGAGAGGAGAATAGATATGAGACGATGGTCTGTGGCGATGGCGATGGTCATCATTTTGACGATTCTGTCGATGGAGCACCTGGGGCTGGAACCGGACGGGTACCGAACCGCCCGGGCGGAAGAACTGGTTGGGGAAGAG
>JAFWFI010000024.1 GCA_017515705.1 Bacillota bacterium | reverse complement strand
TTTTCGTCTGCGGTCTCGCACCGACCGGCCGCTCTCTGGAAGACTATCGCATCCTACTCTCTTTTTCTCAGCCTTTTTCGCTCTACCCTACTATATTACTGAAAAAAAGGGGGCTTGTCAATTTGAATCCGCGGGTTTTTCAAAAAAACCGGGAAGGTCATTCCTTCCCGGTTTCTCAGGCGAAACCGCCGTTTATTCGATCAATACCCGGTCAAATTGCAGAACCGGTGCAGGACGGCCGCCAGCTGCGCCCGGTTGCTCTTCCCGGCCGGTTCCAGAGTAGTCTCGGAAGTACCGGTCATGATTTTCGCCGCATTGACCCATTTCAGGGCGTCCACCGCATAGTCGCCGATTTCGTTCGCATCCTTGTACTTGCTCAGGTTCACACCGGAGCCGTCCGCTTTGGCGTCCGCCCCGGTCATTTTGGCGTACCGGTACAGGATGGTAGCCAGCTGCTGCCGGGTCACCGGGTCATTGGGTCCGAACCGATTGTCTTCGTACCCGTTGACGATGCCGTTCTGATGAGCCCAGGCGACGGCAGCCGAATACCAGGCGCCGGATTCCACGTCTTTAAAGGCCGGCGGAGCGGCGTAGGAGGCTGCTTCTTCCGTTCCGGTCAGATCCATCTCTTCGCTCCGAATGACATCCGGGTCGTCCACGGTGGCATCCTGTGGCGCAATATTGGCATTCTGTGGCGCAATACTGTCATTCTGAAGTTCTGTATTATCCTCATTCTGAGGCTCTGTATCATTGTCATTCTGAGGTGCAGCCGAAGAATCTTCTTCCGGATCCTTCGCTTCGCTCTGGATGACATCGGCTTCATTTGCCGGTTCCGAGCCGATGCTGACATCGGTCTCTTCTTCCAGCGGCACCATTTCCGTCGAGGCCGCTGCCGCCGCGGGGCTTCCGGCCAGGCGGTACAGGATCGTCACGACCATCCCCCGGCTGGCGCCGGTGCCCGGTTCAAAGACTCCTTCGCCGGTCCCGTTCATCAGACCGCGGTCCTTCACGTACGTCACGTCCGCCCCGAACCAGTCGTCGGTAAATACATCATAATACCCGGAGACCTTCTGAGCGCCGTTGAAATGGATCGTCTGCGTCAGGTTGTACTTCCCGCCGCCGTTGTCCTCCGCCAGCTTCTGCACCGCATTCCACTGGGACTGGGTCCCGGCAAAGACGATGTTGGCCAGCCGGTCACAGGCCGCAAAGGCCGAAAGCTGAATGCTGGTCAGGGAAGCGGGCAGTCTCACGGACACCAGGTTCTCACAGCCCATGAAGGTGTATTCTTCGATCTTCTTCACGCCTTCCGGAATCACGACTTCCACCAGGTTCTGGCACCCGAAGAAGGCGCTGTGGCCGATGGAAGTGACGGAATCCGGCAGCCAGGCGCTGCCGATCGCCGTGTTCTGGAACGCTGCGTCGCCAATCGTGGTCAGCGTACTCGGCAGATTCACGTTCTTCAGGGAGTAATTGTTATAGAAAGCGTAGTTTCCAATCTGCTTGAGCCCTTCCGGCAGCTTTGCCGAGGCATTTGCCGTGCAGTTGGCAAAGGCCCAGTCGCCCACCTTCGTGACCCCGCTGGCGATCTGGACGGATTTAATGGCGTCCGCCGGATGCTCCACGGCTGCCGGTGCGTCATATCTCGGCCGTCCGTAGCCGGCGATGGCGCTGGTTCCCAGGGGATATACGCGCTTGCGGACCCGGTTGATGGCGTTGCCTTCGATCGTGTACACGTGGGTGTCCGTTACTTTGATGACGATGCCGGTATGATTGATTCGGGTGGGACCCTGGAAAAACACCTGGTCCCCCACCATCGGTTTGGTATACCACTGCTTCTTGTTTTTGTAATAGGAAGAAGACGATGGCGTATAACCGTTGAACGGCCCGCAGATCAGATCCCGGGCTTTCCAGGAACCGTAGGTGCTCCACATGCACCAGTCCACAAAGGCATCGCACCACTCCGAGGGGTAATAGATATAGGAAGCGCCCTCGTTGTATTTCAGTTCATAGGTGTATTTCGTGTAATTCTTGTCCCCGTTGTTCGTATCTTTTCCATACAGTTCACTGCCGCTGGCCTTTTCATGGTAGAGCAGCTCCTTTTCCGCCGTCACGAAAAGCTTGTCCATAATGAACGCCGGGTTGGCGCTGACCCAGGGGGTCCCGCCGTAGGCGTAATCCTTCAGGGCAGCCTGGGTATTGACGGCCAGTGTTCCGCCGCTTAAGGTCCAGGGCTGCACTTCCGTCACAGCTCCGCCTTCCTCCGCCAAGACGCCGATCGTCCCGCCCAGGATCATCATCAAGGTGAGTCCGACGGCCAGAAAACGCCTCAGTAATTTTTTATAATTGTGCGTCGTACTATCCATACTATCCTTCTCTTTCTGTGTTTCAATGGCAAATAATCCGTATTATTTTACCATAAAAGAAAGAAGAATGCAAATCCGGTGCCGCGGAAGCCCCGATCGACCTTGCAGAAAGACATCAAAAGCGGCCCGCAGGCCGCTTGGTTTATTTCTCTTGTTCCTGTGAATCCTCTATCAAAGGTTCATAAGGGATGTCGTAAGTATCGTAGTAATCAAAATGCTCTTCCCGGCGGATCCCCAGGTATTCAGCAACGTCGATCTCGTCTTCCCCGTGATAGTATTTCCCGTCTTCCGACAGAAGATAATCGACGGTTTCCAGGGATTCCCCGTTCTCATCCAGTTTGTAAAACCAGGTCTCTTTTTTGTGCCAGCAGGGAGACAGGATGCCGTCCACGTTGATTTCTTCATAATAACCGGTGCGTACGTCTATGGCAATGATGCCGTTTTTGTGGATCTCCGGCGTGTAAAGGATTTGTTTCTCCTCATCCGGTCCGAGCTTATCCGCCATAACACTGTATACATTCCCATTGTTATATACAAAAACATCCACTGCCGTCAGAGGCATATCCCGGTCGGGAATATCATAGTTGGATGCGATCAGCAATTCGTCCAGACCATCGTGATTGATGTCATAATACGCACAGAGCAGATACCCTCCGCCGGGATAATTCCGGATGGCGCGTTCGCTGACAAGCGGAAAATCCGCTTTCCGCTGCGTATACTCCTCCCAGGGCATTGCCGCCGCTCCTCTGTACTGGGCCAGAACCTCCGAATAAGCTGCTTTTGCCTTCGCGTTCGATATTTCTCCGGCTTCCTTATCTGAACTGCCCGAACATGCAGCCATGGCTGTTATGATCAGCAGCACCACCAGTACTGCCGCCACACGCTTTTTAGTCATTCCCATTCCTTCCTCCCTTCTCCCTTTTGATTCATTATATATAAATACCGACTTTATGAGAATAGTCTCCTGTTTATTATCATAGAATTATCATAAATGCATATGCGGTGAGTCAACATAAAAAAAGCCCCGTGATCTCCGGGGCTTTGAGTCTGAAACAAGTTTTTACAGTTTGAATACTGCCGCTGCGCCCAGCTCGTCCTCGATCCGGAGCAGCTGGTTGTATTTCGCTACACGTTCACTTCTGGAAGGTGCGCCGGTCTTGATCTGACCGGTGTTCAGCGCTACCGCCAGGTCGGCGATGGTGGTGTCTTCCGTTTCGCCGGAGCGGTGGGAGGTAACGGCGTTGTAACCGGCCTCGTGAGCCATCTTGATGGCTTCCAGGGTCTCGGAGATGCTGCCGATCTGGTTGACCTTGATGAGGATCGCGTTGCCGCAGCCGTTTTCGATGCCCTTCTTTAAACGGGCGGTATTGGTGACGAACAGGTCGTCGCCGACGAGCTGTACCTTGTCGCCGATGGCTTCGGTCATCTTCTTCCAGCCGTCCCAGTCTTCTTCATCCAGTCCGTCTTCAATAGAGAGGATCGGATATTTTTCTACCAGGCTCGCCCAGTGAGCGATCAGTTCGTCGGAAGTAAATTCCTTCCCGGACTTGGGCTGCTTGTAGAAGCCGGTGCCCTTGTCGCTCTTCCATTCGGAAGCCGCCGCGTCCATGGCGATCTTGAAGTCCTTGCCCGGTTCATAGCCCGCTTCTTTGATAGCCTTCAGGATGGTTTCGATGGTTTCTTCGTCGCTGTCCAGGTCGGGTGCAAAGCCGCCTTCGTCGCCGACTGCCGTGGTCTTGCCTTCGGCTTTCAGGATCTTCTGCAGGGCGTGGAAGACTTCCGCGCACCACCGCAGGCCTTCCTTAAAGGTAGGAGCGCCTACGGGCATGATCATGAATTCCTGGGTGTCCACGGAATTGGATGCGTGGGCGCCGCCGTTTAAGATATTCATCATGGGTACCGGCAGCTTGGTAGCGTTGACACCGCCCAGAAACCGGTAAAGCGGAATGCCTAAGGACTGGGCCGCTGCCCGTACCGATGCGATGGAAACTGCCAGGATTGCATTGGCGCCCAGGTTGGATTTATCCGGTGTGCCGTCCGCTGCCAGCATCTTTGCATCAACTGCGTAGATGTCGCTGGCGTCCTGACCCTTCAGGGCTTCCGCGATGACGGTGTTTACATTTTCGACCGCCTTCAGCACGCCTTTGCCGCCGTAACGGGATTTATCGCCGTCTCTCAGTTCCAGGGCTTCAAAAATACCGGTGGATGCGCCGCTGGGGACCTTGCCGATGCCGACGGTGCCGTCTGCCAGGGTGACTTCCGCTTCCACGGTGGGGTTGCCTCTGGAATCGATGATTTCTCTGCCGATAATGTTTTCGATCAACAGGTTTTTATTCATTTTCACATTGCCTCCTTGTGATTGATACTCAGTTATAATCATTATATCGTTCCTGCAGCGGAAAATCAATCCCCATACTTCCTTCGTACCTGATCCAGGGTATCGTAAACGACCTCGCCGCCGTAACCCTGATAGGAAAGCCGGGAAGCGACGCGGCGCAGAAGTTTATCGGTGAGCTGCACCTGGTCGGTGCCGTCCCCGACGGTCTCCTGTTCGCCGACCATCAGGCTCTTGGCACTGCGGACGGTTTTTTCCGCCAGCCGCAGGGCCCGCTCCCGCTCCTCCGGCAGCCCTTCGTCCAGGGCTTCGTACCAGGCGTCTTCGACCACTTCGCCGGAAGCGCCCAGTTCTTTCAGCTTCTGCCGGATTTTCCGGTCGGATGCGCCGGCTTCCGCCAGCTCCTCTATTTTATAGGTACAGTAACGGACCTGCTCCCTTCGGGAAGCCGCCGCAAATTCGTCCTTGATTTTTGCCATGGTTTCCGTCCTTTCCGCCGGTGTGTCCGGCCTCCCTTTCACTTTATCACGGGGCTTTCGGCAGTGCAAACCGAATATTTTTAAGAAGTATGCAGTGTTTTCCGTACAATCCTCTTGCAGCCCGGCCAAAAAACCGATATACTGAACGGGTTGCATCACAATTTACAATAATTTATATATGGAGGAATTTACTATGATCAATGCAATCGACACTGTGGTCAATGCAATCAGCGGCGTGTTATATCAGCCCTTCATTGTACCACTGATCCTGGTGGCAGCCGGGGTCTACTTCACCATCCGTCTGGGAGGGATTCAGATCAAGCTTTTCCCGGAATCCATTAAGGTCATCACGGAAAAACCGGTTAACCTGGACTTCACTTCGTCCTTCGGCGCCCTGATGGTGTCCACCGCATCCCGGGTCGGCACCGGTAACATCATGGGTGTATCCACCGCGCTTTGCTTAGGCGGTCCCGGAGCCCTGTTCTGGATGTGGGTCACTGCGGTTTTGGGCGGCGCATCCGCCTTCGTGGAATCCACCCTGGCACAGATCTACAAGAAAAAAGACGATGACGGTTCCAGCTACGGCGGTCCGTCCTATTATATCCAGGATGCCCTGGGCCAGAGATGGCTGGGCATCATCTTCGCCATCGTGCTGATCCTGACCTATGTGGTCGGTTACAACATGCTGGCGGCTTACAATACGCAGGACTCTTTCAGCACTTTCTCCTTCTACGGCAAGGGCACCTCCGTAGCAGTTGGCCTGGTCCTGGCAGCACTCTTCGCCTTCTGCGTACTGGGCGGCGGAAAACGGCTGACCAAGATCACGGAAGTACTGGTTCCGGTCATGGGCGTACTCTTCGTGATCGCTTCACTCTTCGTGGTCATCATGAACATCAGCAGCCTGCCGAAAGTGCTGGCACTGGTATTCGAAAGCGCATTTGACTTCAGCTCCATCTTCGGCGGCTTCACCGGTTCCTGCATCATGTGGGGCATCAAGCGGGGTCTGTACTCCAATGAAGCCGGTATGGGTTCCGCGCCGAACGCCGCTGCGGCAGCCAGCGTTTCCCACCCGGCCAAACAGGGTCTGGTACAGATGCTGTCCGTCTTCATCGACACCCTGCTGATCTGTTCCGCCACCGCATTCATGTGCCTGTTCTCCGGCGTAGAGCCCAATGCGGACCTGGCCGGCGCGGCTTACGTACAGGAATGCGTCCGGGCTGCCTTCGGCAACTTCGGACCGGTCTTCATGGTCATCGCGGTCTGCCTCTTCGCGTTCACCACGCTGCTGGGGAACTACTACTACACCGAAGGCTGCCTGCGCTTCATCATGAAGAGAAAACCCAGCAAGAGTTTCATGACCGTTTTCCGTCTGGTGGCGGCTCTCCTGGTCTTCCTGGGAGCCATCATCTCCGCGAACCTGGCCTGGGATTCCGCAGACCTGCTGCAGGCCACCATGGTCCTCATCAACGTGCCGGTCATCTTCCTGCTGTTCAAGACCGCGCAGAACGCTTTGAAGGACTATCAGAGACAGCGCAAGGAAGGAAAGAATCCGCACTACATCGCCGAGGAAAACGGCGTCACGGGCACGGATTTCTGGAAATAAGATTGAAGATTGGAGATTGGAGAATAAAACAACGGCGCAGATCATATGATCCGCGCTGTTTTCTTATGAGTCAAAAGAACCGTCCCCGGTGACTCACGGTGGCTCAATTCTTCTTTCCGAAATAATTTGTCCCCACTACCGCCAGCAGGATCAGCACGCAGCAGAGGACCTGCAGGACCCCCAGGGACTCCTTCAGGATCAGGACCCCTGCCAACAGGGTCACCACGGTGCCGATGCAGCTGGTAACGCTGGCCTTGACGGCTTCCAGGTGGCGCATGATGTAGGAGTTCATCAGCGTGGTCAGGGTGGTGCAGCCGATGCCCAGGTAGAGCATCGCTCCCAGAAATCCCGGATGTTTCACCAGGGTCAGGGTCTCCCCCAGATTTCCGGAGGCCATCCCCCACACCAGGATCACCGCGGTGTAGATCAGAAAGCCCACGGTGCAGGACAGGAAGCTCACTTCCGCCGGGGTATAGTCTTCCCTGATCCAGCGGATGAAGACCACGTTGGCTGCCATGGAAAACGCCGACAGGGTGATCAGGATCACACCCCTGGGATCCACGGATTCCACGCCGCCGCTGCCGTAAACGGAAATGAAGGCCGCCGCCAGAATCGCCACCAGTACACAGAACCGCTGGATTTTCGTGGGCTTTTCCCTGATGGTCAGCTCCGCCACCACCATGGTGATGGCCGGCTGGGCCGCCATGATGATCCCGGCTTCCACCGAGGAAGCATAGAGCATCCCGAAAAACTGAAAGCCGAAGAACCCTGCCGAATACAGCAGGGCCGGCGCCATCACCGGCAGCAGTTTCTTCCCCCGGAGGTTCAGTTTCGTGATGCCGGTCGCTAACAGAAACAGTGAGCCCAGGAAGGCGATCAGAAAGCGGAAAAACAGCGCCTGAAGAGGTGACGCATAGGTCAGGGATACTTTCACGAAAAGAAAAGACAGCCCGATGGTCACCGCCGCGATCACGGCCACTGCATATACTTTTATTCCCGTACGTCGATCCATTGCAAGTCTCCTTTTCCACCGGCACAGGCAAAATACACGTTATCCGGCAGCTTTGCCCCGGTCATCCGGACACTGCCGATTTTTTCAGCCGGAGCGCCCTCCGTCACCGTCGGAATCCGCTGCAGTCCGTAGGCGATCCCCCGGCCGGTATACTTGGCAAAGGCTTCTTTCCGGCTCCACAGGTCGAAGAATGCTTCTTCCTCCCGGCCTGACAGCCAGTCCGCCTCATCTTTCGTAAAAAACCGTTCCACGAGCCGGTCCCGGTTCCGGACCGTCGTCACCACCTGGGCATCGATTCCCAGGGGTTCTTCCGAAAGGCCGCAGAACACCCACTCCCCCGTGTGGGAAGCGGAGACCCACAGGTCCTCCCGGTCCGTCAGGGGTCTGCCCCTGTCGTCTTTATATACTTCTATTGTCGCATCCGGAAAGCGGATTGCAAGGGCTTTTTTCAAATAATCCATGCTTTCCGGCTGTTTTTCTCCTGTTTTCCTGAAACGATAGATCTCCGTCATCAAATCCTCCAAAAAGGAGTCAGTGGGGACGGTTCTTTTTGACTCAAAGCATGAGTCAAAAAGAACCGTCCCCACTGACTCCCGCCGCGCAGGTCAGTCCTGCGATCCGTCCTCTTTCATTCTCTTCAGAATCAGCTGGTACCCGTCCGCCCCGTAACTCAGACACTTGTTGATCCGGCTGATGGTAGCAGTGCTGGCACCGGTGATCCCTTCGATCTCACTGTAGGTCTTCTCTTCGCTGAGAAGATACGCCACCTGGAACCGCTGCGCCATGGCGCGGATTTCCTTGATGGTGCACAGGTCCTCGAACAGCCGGTAGCACTCCTCCCGGTCCTTCAGCTTCAGAATCGCATCGAAAAGCCGGTCCATTTCCTCACTCTTGAATCTCGTTTCGTAAGCCATGTGCCGTACAGTTCCTTTCCCTATCGCTTTAACACTTTAATGTCTGAAACCATTATACACTCCGGCCGGGGAAAAATCAACCGGAGTTTTTGGAAAGCAAAATGGCGACGGAGGGCCGTTGATGCTCCATGTGTATTTACCTCGGGGACGCTCGCGCTCGGGGTTCCGCGCAGCGGTTCTAAACTCTGTCTGCGCCTTCGCTTGCCAATCGTTAAGAACCGGCGGTCACCCATCGCCCCTGCGGCAAATCACATTCCGCGTTTTCACGGCTCCTCTTTCTTCAATCTCCCATCTCCAATCTCAAAAAACAATTGATTCTCTCCCGTTTTTCCTGTACAATATATTAGTTACATTTGTTAAAAAACCAATTCAGATATAAGGAGTGTTGACATGAAGAAATTCAAGCGTATTTTAGTGGCCAACCGAGGCGAAATCGCCATCCGGGTCTTCCGGGCCTGCAAGGAAATGGGTATCCGTTCCGTTGCGGTCTATTCGGAAGAAGACAAGAATTCCCTGTTCCGGACCGTGGCGGACGAATCCTACCAGATCGGCAAGGGCAAGACCCCGGTGGATGCGTACCTGAGCATCAACGAGATCATCGGCCTGGCCAAGGCCAAGGGCGTGGACGCCATCCATCCCGGCTACGGGTTTCTGGCGGAAAACGCCGAATTTGCGAGAAAGTGTGAAGAAGAAGGCATCGTCTTCATCGGGCCCACCCATGAAATGATGAATGCCCTGGGTGACAAGATCCAGTCCAAGATCGTAGCCCACAATGCCGGCGTTGCCACCATTCCGGGCGGCAGCAAGGCCATCGAATCCGACGAGGAAGCCAAACAGGAAGCCCGTGAATGCGGGTATCCGGTCATGCTGAAAGCCTCCGCCGGCGGCGGCGGCCGGGGTATGCGGGTGGTCTACTCGGAAGACGCCCTGATTGCGGAATACAACAGCGCCCGGAGCGAATCCAAGAAAGCTTTCGGCAGCGACGAGATTTTTATTGAAAAATACCTGGATAAACCCAAGCACATCGAAGTGCAGGTGCTGGGGGACAACTACGGCAACCTGGTGCACCTCTATGAAAGAGACTGCTCCATCCAGCGCCGCCACCAGAAAGTCGTCGAATTCGCGCCGGCCCTGTGCCTGTCCGAAGAAAAGAGACGGCAGATCTGCGAAGACGCACTGAAAATCGCCGGCGCAGTGAATTACCGCAGCGCCGGGACCTGCGAATTCCTGCTGGATTCCGACGGGAACCACTATTTCATCGAAATGAACCCCCGTATCCAGGTGGAACACACCGTTACGGAAATGATCACGGGCATCGATATCGTTCAGTCCCAGATCCGCATCGCCCAGGGATATGCCCTGGATTCCGAAGAGGTGGGCATCCCCTCCCAGGACAGCATCTCCACCAGCGGCTATGCGATCCAGTGCCGTGTCACCACGGAAGACCCGGCCAACAACTTCATGCCGGATACCGGCAAGTTGGATGTTTACCGGACCAGCTCCGGCTACGGGATCCGACTGGACGGCGGCAACGGTTTTACCGGCTCCGTCATCACCCCGTACTATGACAGCCTTCTGGTAAAAGTGACTTCCCACTCCCGGAGTTTCCAGGATGCCATCAACAAATCCAAGAGAGCCCTGCGGGACACCAAGATCCAGGGCGTGAAAACCAATATCGGCTTCCTGCTGAACGTGCTGAACCACGAGGAATTCAAGCAGGGGATCTGCAACACGGACTTCATCGCCGACCATCCGGAGCTGATGAACATCTCCTCCAAGGGCGACAAGGAACTGAAGGTCCTCACCTATATCGGCAATAAAGTGGTCAACGAATCCAAGGGCGTGAAGCCCCAGTTCGACGTTCCCCGGGTACCGAAATTCGAGACCCCGAAGAAACCCCTCTACGGCACCAAGCAGTACCTGGACGAGCACGGCCCGAAAGCCCTGGCAGACTGGGCGCTGGCCCAGGACAAGCTGCTGCTGACGGATACCACAATGCGTGACGCCCACCAGTCCCTGATGGCCACCCGGCTTCGTACCGTGGACATGACCAAGATCGCACCGGCCTACTCCGTACTGGCCAAAGACCTGTTCTCCCTGGAGATGTGGGGCGGCGCCACCTTCGACGTGGCCTACCGGTTCCTGAAGGAATCTCCCTGGGAACGCCTGAAGCTGATCCGGGAAGCAGTGCCCAACGTACTGATGCAGATGCTGATCCGGGGCGCCAACGCCGTGGGTTATAAGAACTATCCGGATAACGTGATCCGGGAATTCGTCAAGCAGTCCGCCGAATACGGCATCGACGTCTTCCGTATCTTCGACTCCCTGAACTGGGTCAAGGGGATGGAAGTGGCCATGGATGAAGTATTGAAGCAGGATAAGGTCTGCGAAGCCTGTATCTGCTACACCGGCGACATCCTGGACGAAAAGAGAGATAAATATTCCCTGAAATACTATGTGAACAAGGCGAAGGAACTGGAGGAAAGAGGCGCTCACATCCTGGGCATCAAAGATATGTCTGCTCTGCTGAAGCCGCTGGCTGCCGAAAAGCTGATCAGCGCGCTGAAAGATGAGTTGAGCATTCCGATCCACCTCCACACCCATGACACCACCGGCAACGGCGTCGCCACGATCCTGATGGCGGCTCATGCCGGCGTGGACATTGCGGATACCGCCTTCAACAGCATGTCCGGCCTCACCAGCCAGCCGGCCCTGAACTCCGTCGTCTCCGCTCTGGAGAACACGGAACGGGATACCCTGCTGCCGGTAGATGATCTTCAGAAGATCTCCGATTACTGGACTGCTGTACGGCCGGTATACGCCCAGTTCGAATCCGGGCTGAAGACCAGCACAGCGGAAATCTACAAATATGAGATCCCCGGCGGCCAGTATTCCAACCTGAAGCCTCAGGTTGACAGCTTCGGTCTGGGCCACAAATTCGAAGAAGTCAAGGCTATGTACAAGACCGTCAACGAAATGCTGGGCGACATCATCAAGGTGACCCCCTCCTCCAAGGTTGTCGGCGACATGGCGATCTTCATGGTGCAGAATGAACTGACACCGGAGAACATCTACGAAAAAGCGGAAGGCATGGACTTCCCGGATTCCATCGTGTCCTATTTCGAAGGAATGATGGGACAGCCGGAAGGCGGATTCCCGCCGCGGCTGAAGGAACTGGTACTGAAAGGCAAACCTTCCATCGACTGCCGTCCCGGCGAGCTTCTGCCGCCGGAAGACTTCGAGGCCGACAGGGTCCACCTCAGAGACCTGCTGGGCTATGAACCTTCCATCCGTCAGATCTTAAGTTATGCCCTCTATCCGAAGGTCTATGAGACCTATATCAAAGACCTGGAGAGAGAAGGCAGCCTGCGGCTGATGGGCAGCGACATCTTCTTCCATGGCCTTACGGAAGGCGAAACCTGCGAGGTGGCGCTGGAAGAAGGTAAGGTCCTGGTGATCAAGCTGATCGAAGTGAGAAAGCCTGATGCTGAAGGCATGCGGGAAGTGGTCTTCGAAGTGAACGGCAACCGCCGGACCACCCTAATCCACGATTCCTCCGCCAAAACCTCCGCCGCCGCTTCAATGAAGCTCATGGCGGACAAGGACAATCCGAATGAAATCGGGGCCAACATCCCGGGCAACATCGTGAAGGTCCTGGTAGCGGAAGGCGACAAGGTGGAAGCCAACCAGCCTATCGCCGTCATCGAGGCCATGAAGATGGAGACCAACATCCTGACGCCCATCGCCGGCACCGTCGGCCAGATCAACATCAAGGAAGGACAGCAGGTGGAGGCGGGCGAACTCATCGCCATCATCGAGTAACAGCAAAGAAGGTCGAAACCATTGAATCATAAAATCATCAACAAGCAGCCGGCTGCAAAGGACTGCTTCATCTGCGGAACGGAAAACGACGCCAGCGTGAAGGCGGAATTCTACAACCTGGACGACGGACGGGTGATCTGCCTGTTCAAGGCGAAAGACATCCACGGGGGTCACCCCGGCATCCTCCACGGCGGCGTGATCTGCAGCATCCTGGACGAAACGGCCGGACGGGCCATGTCGGTCCTGTCCCCGGGTACAACGGGAGCGCTGACGATGCAGCTGGACACCTCTTTCAAGGCAGTGGTCCCCACGAACCTGGAACTGATGGCTGTGGGATGGCTGGAAGAAGTCCGGGAGAAGGTCTACATCTCCCGCTCCGAGATCTTCCTGCCGGACGGCACCGTTGCGGCCTACTGCCGGGGCGTATACTACCGGCTGAAAGACCCCTCCAAAAACGACCATTACCACAAGGTCTATCCTCAGGTGCAGGACCGATTCGAAATCGACGTGCCGGACACGGAAGGGACATGGGTAACGGAAATGCCGGAAGAACTCAAAAAATAAGTAAGACGCTGGTTTTCGCCAGCGTCTTTTTCTTTGGTCCTCCGTTTTAGAACGTATTGTCTTTTTCAAATCTTCTGATTTTCTTCGAGGAATTCTTGATGAACTCTTCTTTCCGGATCTTGATGGTCCGGATCTGCTTGTAGGGCGGGTTCTCCCGGTTGATCCGGTCGACTTCCTTCCACAGCATCTCCATCAGTTCCTCTTCCGTCGGTGGGGTTTCAAAGTTCTCCGCCAGGTATTCCTCGTCCACCTTGATGTAGGCGGCGATGATATCGTCGTCTCCCATGGCGCCTTCCTTGGCAAAGACCACGGATTCCTCGATCAGGTCCACGTTATTCAGATAGTATTCCAGTTCTTCCGGGAAGACGTTCTTGCCGTTTTTGGTGATGATGACGTTCTTCTTCCGGCCGGTAATGTAAGCGTAGCCCTCGCTGTCGATGTAGCCCAGGTCGCCGGTGTGGAACCAGCCGTCGATGATAACTTCTTCCGTCAGGTCCGGCCGCTTATAGTACCCTAACATGATGTTGTCGCCCTTGATGCAGATCTCGCCGATCCCGTCTTCATCCGGGTGGTCGATCTTCAGGTGGCAGTGCGGGAAGGCCCGTCCGATGGACCGGCTGTTGGGCGCCGTGTCCGGATTCAATGCTCCCATGGGGGAAGCTTCCGTCAGGCCGTAGCCCTGGACCGCCAGAATGCCGAAATCCGTAAACCCGTCCAGCACCGCCGGGTTGATGGCAGCGCCGCCGGAAATCAGGATCCGCATATTGCCGCCGAAGACGGCATGGATCTCCTTGAAGAGTTTCTTCCGCAGGTCAATCCCCACTTTCCGGGATGCCCGGCTGATCCGGAGCGCCATGCGAAGTTTGTCTTCCTTCCCGTTTTTCCGGGCATTGGCCCAGATCCGCTTATAGAACATTTCAAAGATCGCCGGCACGCCCAGCAGCATGGTGGGCTTGCATTCCGCGATATTGGTGAGGATGTATTTCAGGCCTTCGCAGTAAGCGATGGAGGCCCCTTTATACAGCGGCATCAGGAAGCCGCAGGTGCACTCGTAGGTGTGGTGCAGGGGCAGCACCGAAAAGAATATGTCCGAAGGATGCACCGTCAGCACCGTCGGTGCGATCATCAGGTCCTCGCAGATGTTCCGGTGGGACAGCATGACGCCCTTGGCGATGCCGGTGGTACCGGAGGTGAACAGCAGCACGCTCATTTCATTGGCGATGATCTGCGCTTCCAAAAAGGCTGTATTGCCCGCGCGGATCATGTCTTTGCCTTCGTTGATGGCGCAGATCATTGACCGCACCGGATCCAGGTCCGCTTCCGCTTCCATGTCGATGATGATGGAAAGCTTCGTGTCGCCGCTGTTTTTCATCTCCACGAAATCCGGTACGTGTTTCTTTGCCGAGATCACGCAGCTGATTTCCGCTTCGATGACCTGCTGCTTGAGTTCCCTCACCGGCAGTTCCTTGTCCAGAGGAACCACGATGCCGGTACCGCAGACCACGGCCATGTATGCGACAGCCCACTGATAGCAGTTGGCGCCGATGACGCCGATGCGCTTATCCTTCTGCCCCATGGCGATCAGGGTCGTTCCCAGGGCGTTGATGTCCTCCAGGTACTGCCGGTAGGTGATCGGTGCATAGGCATCCTTCCGGCTTTTTTTCTGCCAGAAAGCCGGCCGGTCCCCGAACTCCTTCGCCGAGGTCTCAATCATATTCTTCAGATCTGTAATAGGACGGGAGTCCTTGTAAACCACTGTCGGGTCCTTGCTGGTCTGGATGGCATGGACCGTGCCCAGGGCATCC
>JAFWFI010000171.1 GCA_017515705.1 Bacillota bacterium | reverse complement strand
GATCTTCCATGCCGGCACCAAGTTCGACGGGAACGACATCGTCACCTCCGGCGGCCGGGTCCTGGGCGCTTCCGCTCTCGGCAAAGATCACGACGAAGCCCGGGCCAAAGCCTACGAACTGGCGAAGAAGATCCACTTCGACGGCGCTCATTTCAGAAACGACATCGGGTTGCTGCATTCGACGGAATAGAAGTCCGAAAGCCGGAAGCAGATTAACGATAATTAAAAAACCCGGAAGCATGAGCTTCCGGGTTTTTTCTTTTTTTAAGGTATCCTGTATGCACAGGGAATACCGGTGACGCATTTCCCGCAGACCTCCTGGCCGACGATGGGGAGATTCGTCTTCAGCGTTTCCGAGCACCGGAACCGGTCGAAGCCCTCGGTCGTCAGCGCGCCGGCAAAACAGTTGTCCACGCAGACCCGGCAGGACTTGTCTTTTTTGTAAAGGCAGTACTCCGTTTCGATAGGGCTCCCAGTTTCGATGGGAATATCCGACAGGAAGGTATCGTAACGGCCGCAGCAGCCCAGTTCGGTAATCAGCATGTTATTGATGCCGAAGGTCCCAAGACCCGCCGCATAGGCCAGGTGCCGGTGGGACCAGGGGCTCTTTAGTTCTTCCTCGTTCATATCGACCCCCTCTGGGCTCACCGCCCGGTATCCGAGTTTTTCGATTTCCGAGATGAGGAATTCCCGGATTGAATCTGCGATCCGGAAGGTGTAATCATAGGAATAGGCCCATTGATCCGAGGGGAGATTCCCGCCCCGGGCGGCATTCCCGTCCCCGACTTCATGGGCGAATGCCAGAAAATACGCGATAACCACCGTTGGCCGGTCCATCAGTTCTTCCGGCATCCGGTGATCCCAAAAGGCGGTTTCCTTCAGATTCCGGATCGCCGGACTGTTCACATCCGCGGCGCCCAACAGAGCGGCGCGGAAAATCCTCGCCGGCTCCACATTCTTTTGATAATAGTCGAGAAACCAGTCCAGTTTCTCCTGCAGATATGCTTTCATACACACTCTCCTGCTGGCAAATCACCCTTCGAATTCGGTCCGGTAGAGGAAGACTACCACGCTGCACCGGGGACAGGGGGTCCAGTTGTTCACGGTAATATCCACGCCGAAGGGCCGCCCCTGGCTGTCCGCCGCCCATTTCGCCGCATCGCCGTCCCAGCCGTCCTTGCCCGGATTCTTCGTCCGGTAGAGGAAAGTGATGATATGCTGGGTGCTCAGAGTGCTATCGGGCGCGAATTCCGTCTCACTGATGCCTTTGGTAATGCCCTTCTCCACCGCCCAGAGGACGGCTTTGTAATAGTACTGATCCGCCGGCACATCCTTGAAGGGATTCTTCGAGGAGGTCGGTTCCGGGCAGCCCTCCGACCGCCACAGGAAGGTCACGGCCTGGCCCCGGGTTACTATGCTCATGGGGCCGAAATGGGTCGCATCCATTCCGTTGGTGACCTGAGGCGTTGCGTAATAGGCCCAGATCACTGCATTGTAAAAGAAATCATTCTCAAATACATCCTCAAAGGGATTGGGTTTTCCCGGCTGGACGATCTTCTTCAGATAATGGCTGTCCACCCAGCCGTAGCCGCTGCCGTAAATGATCTTCGACCATCCGTTCTTCTCTTCCACAACGACCACTTCCCGGCCGTTGGTCAGGCCGCCGATCTTTGGCTGATCCGTGCCCGGGTTCTGCCGGACATTCAGGGAACCGGCGGTGACGGTGTGGGTCGGCTCCGTCGGCTTCCACTGGACGCGAAAATGTATGCCGTTCACGGCAAGCTCATTATCCGCAGTAAAAGTATCTCCCGCCGGGTATTTTTGGTTCTCGTCATCGATCCAGCCGTCAAATACATACCCGTCCTTTTTCGGCGCCGAACTGAACTCCTTCAGATTTTTCACGGTCACCGTCGTGCCGTAATCATAGTAAAACGTTCCAAGCTCGGTCATATACTGATCGGCAAAGTATTTTACTTCATACTGGAGAGTACGAAGATCCACTCCGATCATAAAATCCTTGTCCGGGATCGTGAACGTCCCGGTGCCCACGCCATCGCTGTCGGTCAGAGTGCAGACGTTGGTATTCCCGCCGGACGTCATTGCAAAAACAGCAGTGGGCGCATAATGCCCTTTGTATTGATCCCCGACTTCCACCGTCATTGTAACGGTCTGTCCCGGCGTCAATCCGCTGAAGCTGTCCGTACTCTCCAACGGGGTTCCGTTCAGCTTGACCGATTTGACATAGTCGCCTCCAATCGTGCATTTATACCCGGTGCAGGTGACCGGGTCCGCCGCATTTGCCGTCAGAGTGAAGGCCGGCATCATGGTCACCACCATCGCCAGGGACAGCAGCACCGCAAATAGTCTCTTTCCTTGTTTTTTCATAAGGTCCTCCTCCTGTTCGTATAAAAAAGGGCGCAAAGCCTTACGCTTCACGCCTCTGACAACCTCCATGTACTATGATTATATCATTTCGGTGATTCCTTTTCCATTACGGTTTCTTTACGGTTCTTTTATGTTTTATTCTTCACTGTTCAGTATTTCTTTCGATTTTTGGTACTTTTCCAGCCTCTCCCGGTCCTTCTCCGTGATTTGCGGAAGGCGGTCCAGCTGCGAATTGTGGTCCAGGTCCGCCAGCTTCACCTTCCGCGCCAGGGGGTTTTCCTTCAGCCTGCGGATGTAGGTGAAATAATCCTCCTCCGGAGAGTGGGTGAGCAGCCGGAGCGCTTCCAGGACCGCTTCCGGAAAGCCCTCTTTTTCCAGGTCGTTCAGGGTGACTTCCGTGTCCTCCACCACATCATGGAGCAGCGCGACCGCGATTTCCTCCTCCGTATCCATTTTCCCCGCCACGGTGAGGGGATGACGGATATAGGGATTCCCCGCCTTGTCCGTCTGTCCTTTATGTGCGTTCCATGCGATTTCAAGCGCCCGTCCGATCATGCCGGCCTCCTTTTTATATTGATTTCTTCATTCCTTGCTCCTTCATTATATCACATTCTGCGTGCTTTGACGCCCATCATGCATCGGTCGACTTTTTCCGGTTTCCGTGGTATAGTTATTCAGAAAAGAAGGAAACGCGCTCTATGAAAAAGTATTTGACTTTGATTCTTATAATGCTTCTGATGCTGCTCTCGTCGGTGCCGGCGGCTGCTTCGGAAGAAGGATACTGTGGTTTTAAAGATGTGGGGGATGCGGACCTGTCCGGATTCACCGATGCCGATGAGATCAGCGACTGGGCAAAGGACGCTGTCGGATGGGCGGTGGAGACCGGACTGCTGCACGGAAACGGCAGCCAATTGCAGCCCCTGGGTATCGCCACCCGGGCGGAAGCCGCGCAGATACTGATGAATAAACAGGCAGAAGGGGCGCTGCCCGCTCCCTTTACCGTATTGCAGGATTACCTGACCTGGGCGGATGAAATCGGTTATCCGGAAGGATTGCTCGATCCCCTGGGCGCGGCGGGCATCAACCAGGACTATTTCCACACCCCCGCCGGGTCAGACGCCTACACGTCCGGCCGGATCGTCATCGGGGACAGCCGCTGCTGCCAGCTGGGGATCTACGAACAGCGGGCCGAACTCAGCGATTTTGCCGTTTATGCCGTCTGGGGCGGACACTACGCTCCGGACCTGACGCCGGTGCTGCTGAGGGAAGACCTGCTGGCTGACGTTCAGGACTGTTTCGAAGCACAGATCCGTGCCTGCGGTAAATGCACGATCTATTTCTTTGCGACCGTGAACGATAATGAATATGAGAATAACGAGAACCAGGAACGTATTGCCGCCGCCCTGCAGGCTGCCGAAGGGTTTGCATCCATGTCGGTCAAGGTGAACGGCAAAACGTATCACCCTGACATGGTGTTGATCGGCTTCGACGGGGGCTCCGTCTCAACACCCATTCTCAGCAGAATAGAGCCGGAACTGTACAACCGCTACGTTCCCGCATTCAATGAGACCTTCCTTTCCCGGGCAGCGGAAAGCGAGGTCCTGGCGCCCTTCTCTTCCGGCTTTATCACGGTGCCGGAAATCACGGAGGGAAAGACCGCCTTCAACGCAGACGCCCTCCACTACAGCGACGGCATCCTGGCTGAGATCATTTCCTTTATCACGGGAGATTGATTCGATTTAGAGGCAAAACCAAACCCCTCCGGAAACGACTGCTCCGGAGGGGTTTCTGCATTCTGAATACAGTTGGCGTACTTGATAAAACCATTGCACCTTTTGCAGGAGTCTATTTTCAGAACTCATGCTCAGGGCCGGCATATGTTTTTGCCTTTTTCGCCGTTTTATATGCCAAAAGGACCTGCGATCCGGCGCGGCGGGAACTTTTTTCCGAGTTCCCGCTTGCGGCGGCATATGTTTTCCTCTTTTTCGCCGTTTCATATGCCGGAAAGACTCCTGCCCCGGCGCGGCGGGAACTTTTTTTCCGAGTTCCCGCTCGCGGCGGCATATGTTTTTCTCTTTTTCGCCATTTCATATGCCGGAAAGACTCCTGCCCCGGCCCGGCAGGAACTTTTTTACCGAGTTCCCGCTCGCGGCGGCATATGTTTTCCTCTTTTTCGCCGTTTCATATGCCTAAAAGACTCGTGTCCCGGTCCTGCAGGAACTTTTTGACAGAGCTCCTGCCTTGGGTCGGCATATGTTTTTCTCTTTTTCGCCGTTTCATATGCCTAAAGGACTCGTGTCCCGGCCCTGCAGGAGCTTTTTTACGGAGCTCCTGCTCAGGGCCGGCATATGTTTCTCTCTTTTTCGCCATTTCATATGCCGGTCGACATTTGTGCCCTGCCGTGGTATAGTATTCGGGAGAAGATTCGGTCTTCTTTGGCGAGTATTTCTTGAAAAAAGGCTGATTTTTCGGCACTTTGCCGTTGACTTTATCAGTTTAACGTGGTAAAGTAATAAAGTGCCGTGAGATTCGTCGCGCGCAAAAGACCGTAACACTATACAAAAGACTTAAAACTCTATTGAATAAAAGGAAACCAAGATCATGCAATTAGATGAAAAAGTACTGCGGAATGATGAACTGGCCGTGTTCCGCCTGAGGGCACTGTACCAGCAATACGGCTACACCCGCTTTAAAATGAGTAAATTTGAAGAATACGACCTGTACGTGCGGAACAAGGACTTTCTGATTTCGGAAAATGTCATCACCTTCAACGACCTGAACGGCAAGCTTCTGGCGCTGAAGCCGGACGTGACCCTTTCCATCGTGAAAAACACACCGGATGTGCCGGGTGAGATCCAGCGGGTCTACTATAACGAAAGCATTTACCGGCCGGCCAAAGGTTCCAATACCTTTAGGGAAATCATGCAGACCGGGCTGGAATGCCTGGGCGCCATCGACACGGATGCGGTGTGCGAAGTGGTGCTGCTGGCGCTGAAGAGTCTGAAAGCCATCCGCCCGGACTTTGTCCTGGATATCTCCCATATGGGTCTGATCTCCGCCATCATGGACGATTACTTCGTCCCCGGCGAAGCTCAGAAAAAAATCGTCCAGTACATCAGCGACAAGAACATCCATGACATCCGCAAGCTGGCGGACGACTATTACCTGGCCTGGGAGCTGATCGAACAGCTGACCGTGCTGGTCTCCTCCTACGGGAAGATGGATGAGGTGATCCCAAAGCTGGAATCCATCTGCACCAACGAGAAGATGCGGGCGGCCATCGACGAACTGAAAAGCCTGGCGGAACTGCTGGAAAAGGAGGGCTTCGCGGACCATGTGAACCTGGATTTCTCCATCGTCAGCGACATGAACTACTACAGCGGCATCGTCTTCAAGGGCTATCTGGAAGGCATCCCCACCGGCGTCCTCTCCGGCGGCCGGTACGATCGCCTGATGCAGAAAATGGGCCGCAGCGCCGGCGCCATCGGCTTCGCGGTTTACCTGGACGTGCTGGAACGGCTGGAAAATCCGGATGAAGAGGCCGAAACACCTGCCTCCCAGGAAAAAGCCATGATCAACGTGGCTCTCCCGAAAGGAAGACTGGGCGAAAGCGTTTATGAAATCTTCGACAAGGCCGGCTTTGAGTGCCCCTCCATCAAGGAAGAAGGCCGGAAGCTGGTGTTTGAAAGTGAAAAGAACCGGATCCGTTATTTCTGGGTGAAGCCCAGCGACGTCCACGTTTACGTGGAACGGGGCGTGGCGGACATCGGCGTGGTCGGCAAGGACATCCTGCTGGAAAACGAACCGGATGTTTACGAGCTGCTGGACCTGAACATCGGCAAGTGCCGGATGGCGGTGGCAGCAAAGAAGGATTTCCAGGACGACACGGAGAAGACCCTCCGGGTAGCCACCACATTCCCGAACATCGCCCGGGACTATTACACGAAAAAGGGCCGGGAAATCGACCCTCTCAAAGCTGGGCACGGGAGAAGCGCTGGTCAGCTTCCTTGACCTTTCCGGCGCGCCTTCACCGGTGCAG